>NZ_JBWCAM010000025.1:94812-111959 GCF_056175065.1 Pseudomonas sp. JC1203 | reverse complement strand
CCGGTGGGCTCACCCCCCCACCGCCAACGTCACTTCCACCGCGTCGGGGCGCCAGAACTCGCGGTCCAGCTCCACCACGCTGCCGTCCTCGTCATAGCACAGCCGCTCCAGGTACAAACCGCTGGAGCCGCTGGCGATTTCCAGCCGCTCGCTTTGCTGCTCGTCCAGCAGGCAAGGCTTGAGGCTGATCTGGCTGCGCGCCTGCCGGCGGCCGTAGTGCTCGCGCAGCAGGGTGGTCAGCGAGCCGTCCAGGCGGTGGTCGAGTAAACCTGGGCACCAGCTGGGGTTCAGCACGTTGGTCTCCAGCAACACCGGGCGGCCGTCTACCCAGCGCCGTCGCTGCAACTGGAACACCGGCTCGCCGGGCGCCAGTTGCATGCGCTGGGCCAGCCAGGCATCGGCTGGGCGCAGTTCGGCCAGCAGGCACTCGGTGCGCGGCTCGCGGCCCTGGGCGCTGACGTACTCCATGAAACTGGTAATGCGCGTGGGGTCGTAGCGGATGGGCACGGGGGACACGAACCAGCCACGCCGATGGCCGCGGTACAACGCACCCTGGGCTTCCAGGCGCTGCAGCGCCTGGCGCAACGTGACGCGGGTGCAGCCGAACTGCTCGGCCATGTCGCGCTCGGTGGCCAGGCGCGCGCCCGGCGCCAGGCGGCCGCTGGCGATGTCCTCGGCCAACTGGTCGCCAATGCGCAAATACTGGGACTGGGCAGGGCGGATGCTCATGCCACAGCCTGTAGCGCGGCTTCATGGGGCTGCTGCGCCAGGTCACGCTGCCAGGCGCGCAGGCCGTAAACCGCCAGCACGATGAAGCCGGCGTACAGCACCGCCGTCAACGGCAGGCCCTTGTAGTAATACAGGCCGGTGTACACCACATCCAGGGCGATCCACAGCCACCAGTTGGCGACGAACTTGCGCGCCGCCCAGTAGCTGGCCACCAGGCTGTAGCCGGTGAGGGTAGCGTCCAGCCACGGCACGGCGGCGTCGGTGAAGTGCGCCATGGCGGTGCCCAGCAGCACCGACAGCACGGCGCCTGCGGCCAGGCTCAGCAGCGCCACGCGCGCCGGCAACGGCTCGATGCGCACCTTGCCCTGGGCCAGGCGCCCGGTGCGCCAGCGCCACCAGCCGTAACCCTGCAGGCCGGCGAACAGCAGCTGCAGCAGCATGTCCGAGTACAGCTTCACGTCGTAGAAAATCCACACGTACAGCAGCACGGCCACCACGCCCACGGGCCAGCACCAGGGGGTGCGGCGGGCGGTCAGCCACACGCCGATGACGTTGACGATGACCGCGAGTATTTCCAGGTTCGACATGGTTATTGCCCTTAGAAGTTGACGGTGGCGGACAGCCGCGCGGTGCGCGGGGCGCCCAGGAACAGGTAGTCGTCGCCGGCGTATTCGCCCACGTCGCGCCAGTAACGCTTGTCGAACAGGTTGTCGATGCTCAGGCGAAAGACCGTATCGTACCCTTCGATGCGCGTGGTGTAGCGGCTGCCGGCGTTGAATACCGCGTAATCGCCGACCTGCACCGTGCCTTCGCGGTTCGCGTACTTCTTGCCGCTGTACTGCACGCCGCCCAACAGTGCCAGGCCGTCGATGCCCGGCACGCTGTAGTCACCGTAGAAACTGGCGCGCAGGGTGGGCACGTTGATCGCCTGGTGGCCTTCATAGGCGTCGACGCCGCTGTCGACAACCCGCGCGCGGGTGGCGGCGACGCTGGCGTTGAGCTGCAGGCGGTCGGTGGCGCGGCCGCTGGCGGTGAGCTCAAGGCCGATGTTCTTCTGCTTGCCCTGCTGCACGTAGGTGAAGGTGCCGTCGCCGTTGGGCCGCGAGAACTGGTAGCCCTGGGTGATCTGGAACAATGCCGCGCCCAGGCTCAGGCGTTGCCAGTCCTGCTTGATGCCCACTTCCAGTTGCCGAGACAGGGTCGGCGCCAGGGTCTCGCCGGCGTTGCTGGCAAACCACGACGCCTCGCTACCCAGGGACAGGCCCTTGCTGTAGCGGGTGTACAGCGACAGGTCGTCGGTGGGCTTGTAGACCACCGCCAGGTTGGGCAGGAACTCCCACATTTGCGTGTGGCGCGTGGTGTCGCCGTCGGCGTCGAAGGCCTTTTCATCCAGGCGCACCTCGCGGCCACCCAGCACCAGCTGCCACTGCTCGTTGAGGTGCAGGCGGTCGTTGATGAACAGGCCGTACTGGCGGCTGTCCAGGTGGCGGTAGGTGTGGCTTGGCTCGCTTGAAGAGGGGGCCGAGGCTTGGGGGCCGGAGTAGATATTACCGCTGCCCACCGGGTCATTGACGGCGTCGCGCTGGTCCACCGTGCGGCGGAACGCGCTGACGCCCACGTCCAATTCGTTGCGCAGGCCGAAGGTGTTGAACTCGCCGCTCAGCGAGGCCTCGGCCTCGTCGTTGCGGCGGGTGTCGTCGGGGTTGCGGTAGTCGTAGATGTCGTAGTCGCCGGTGCTACTGAAATGGCTGAGCACAGAGCCGTTGTCGCAGTTGTTGCCAGAGCAGCCATAGGGGAAGGCGCTGTAGTCGTCGATGATCACGCGGCTGCGCGACAGGCTCAGTTGCGCGCTCCAGTCATCGGTCAATTGGTAGCGGTAGCGGCCTTCCATGTTCAGCGAGGTGATGCCCACCGGGTTCGACCAGCTCTGGTAGCCCAGCAGGTCGTGCGGGTCGGCGTGGTGGGGCACCTCGGTGCCGCCCAGCAACTGGTAGCCGGGCACCGAGCGTTGTTCGCGGTGCTGGTATTCGATGTCCAGTTGCAGGCTGGAGCGCGGGTCGATGTTCCAGTCGAAGGCCACCGAGCCGAAGTCGCGGCTGCCGTCGGCGTGGTCGACGTAGGAACGAATGTCCTCGTGGGCGAGGTTGGTACGAATGCCGAACTGCTGCTCGCTGCCGAACCAGGTGCCCAGGTCGGTGGCCAGGTAACGGCCGCCTTGCTCGTCGGTGGACACGGTGACAGCGCGCACGTCGGTGGGGCGCTTGGTCTGGTAATTGATGACGCCGCCCGGCTCGCTGACACCGCTTTGCAGGCCGGCCAGGCCCTTGAGCACTTCCACCTGCTCCTTGTTTTCCAGGGCCACGTTCTGCTCGCCGGTGATGGTGCGGCCGTTGATCTTGTAGCTGCTGGCAGCGTTCAGGGAAAAACCGCGCACCACGAAGTTCTCGTAGTAGCCGATGGGCGCGTAGCTGTCGCCCACGGCGGCGTCGTTGCGCAGTACTTCGCTGAGCAGGCGCGCTTGCTGGTCTTGCAGCAATTGCGTGTTGAACACCGACACCGCGGCAGGCGTGTCCAGCAGCGGGGTGTCGCCCAAGCCCGTGACCGAGGCGTGGTTGGCCCGGTAGCTGTCAGGCGCATCACCGACCACGGTAACGGCGCTCAGCGTGGTGGGTTCTTCCGCGGCCACCCACGGCGAGGCGAGTGCAATACTCGTCGCCAGCACGCGGGCCCGGAAGGGAATAGGGGGAAACATGGGGCAGCTCCTTGTCGCACATGATTTTTTTTGGGTGCAGGCTACCCTGCGCGGGGCCGTAAAGCCACGCGCATGGGTCATTACCTGACCTATTGGTTTTTCAGGCCGGAGCTGCTCCGGTAGTCATTGGCAAGGCGGGGTCGGCGCTCCATTGCTGCAGCGAGCCGTCAAACAGGGTGACATCGTGGCGCCTCAGCAACGCCAGGGCAAAGGCTGTGGCCGCGGCGGAAATACCGCCGCCGCAGTACAACAGCAAGGGGTCGGGCAGGGCATCCACCGCCAGCGCCTGGCGTAGCAGCGGGGCCGGGTGGTAGCGCCCGCTGGCGTCGAATAGCTGCCGCGCGGGCCGGTTGCGGCTGTTGGGAATGTGCCCACGGCGGCTGTAGCGGGTGGCGGCGGTGCCTTCGAACACGGCCTGGCCCAGCGCGCAGATCAGGTGCCCGGGCAGGCTGCCATCGCTTACCGCGCGCACCTGCGCAAGGCTGGCCCAGTAGCCGGGTTGCGCGTGCAAGGTCACTGGCGCTGCGGCCCCGGGGCTGCTGGTAGCGCCGCTGGCCAATGGCAGGCCGGCCTGGCGCCAGGCATTCAGGCCACCGTCCAGAACCGCCGCTGCCAGGCCCACGCTGCGCAGCATCCACCACAACCGCGCCGCCCAGAAACCGTCAGTGCGGTCGTAGATCACCACGCGGCGCTGCGGGCCGATGCCAAGGGCCTGCAACTGGCTAGCCAGTTGCGGCAGCGGCGGCATGGCAAAGCTATAGCTGGCCTGGGCGTCGTGCAGGCGTTCAAGCAGGTCGGCGTGGCGGGCGCCGGGAATGTGCTCGGCGCGCCAGCCGGGCTCGCCGCTGCAGGCCTGGTAATCACCGTCGAAACGCGGCGCGCGCAGGTCCACGGTGGCGTCCAGCACCACCAGGTCACCGGCGTGCAGGTGTTCTGCCAGCCAGGCAGGGTCTACCAGCAAGGTGTTCATGACCCGCTCCGCAAATGTTCGATCAGGCGCTGGCCTTCGCTGCCCTGGAACCACAGCGCATGGCGCAACAGGTAGGCGTCCCAGGCGATGTCGGCGCTGGCGCGGTCGTCGAGGATGCCGGCGAAGTATTCGGTTTCGGATATGGCGAAATCGGCGTGCACCAGCGGCAACCAGGCCACCAGTGCCTGCAGGTCGGCCCTGGACAGCGGGCGCACGCTGGCGTAGCCGGCCAGCAGCGCATCTACCGTGGCCAGGTCGGCGCGGGCCACGCCGCCTGCGTCCAGGTCCAGCCAGGGGATGGCGTTGCGTTCCAGCGCGGTGGCCAGGTCGTACAGCGCGAACGTGCGGTCGCACAGGCCGAAGTCGAGCACGCTGCGCACCTCGCCGTCGGCCCACAGCAGGTTCGAGGCGTGCCAGTCGTTGTGGGTCCACAGCGGCGCTTGCGTGGCCAGGTGCGGCAACAGGGCGGCATGGGCGGGCAGCAAGGCGTGGGCCAGTTCGCTGCGCCAGTCGCGGCCGGCCAGGTAGCCGCTCAGCGCGGCGCTGTTGGCTACCTGCTGCGCCAGCACGGCCAATGGCTCGGGCTGGGTGAAGGCGTGGCAGCGGCTGGTGAGCACGCAGGCCTGGCGCGGCGCAGCGTCGAAACCTGCCGCTGCCAGGTGCAGACGGGCCAGCGCCGTGCCGGCGGCGTGGGCATGGGCCAGGCTGTGGAACGGCGACCAGGACTGCGCGTCGCGGTACAGGTCGTCACCCGGTGAGCGCGCGTGCACCTCGTAGGTCCACTGCCCGTGGGCGACAGCCGTGGCGCCGTGGCTGTTCACCTGCACGTCCGGGGCGGGTACGCCATGGCGGCGCAGGTGCTGGATGAAACGGTGTTCCTCCGCAAGCCAAGGCTGCGAGCGTACCTGATGGAAGTGGCGTTTGACGAACCACTCGCCGTGCGCGGTGCTGATCAGCGCGGCGGCGGAGAAGGGCCGCGGGCTGTGCCAGTCGATGTGCTGCAAGGTGCCCAGCTGCGGGTACTGGGCCAGCAGTGGCTGCAACTCGGCCTCGGTCAACGGCGCCCATACCGGCGCCACCACCTCGCCGGCCAGGCCGTGGCTGTGCAGCAGTTGGCTCATCGCGCCTCCCCGGGCAGGTAGTCGTTGGTGGTGGCGTTGGCCCAGGCATCGGGCTGCGTCAGGATGCCATGCTGGTGCAGCCAGTGGGCATAGGGTTCCAGCAGCGCCTGGCGCTGCTGGCCAAACCGGCCCTGGTGCAGCCAGGTGGGGGCAATGTGGCTCAGCGAATGCTCGATCAGGGCGCCGGGGAAATAGGGAATCACCCGCTCGTACGCCTGGCGCGCCAGTTGCGGTTCGGCAGCCACGCTTTCGAAGCCGCGCGCGGTGGTGGCGAGGAAGGCGCGCAGCACCTGCGGGTTGGCGTCGATCCAGTCCTCGCGGGCGCCCAGCAGGTAGCTGTGGTAGGCCGGTGCGCCCCAGTGGCTGACGCGGTGCACCACCCGGCGTTCGGCTGCCACCGGGCTGTCCATCAGCGCCTCCCAGGCCCAGTAGCCACCGAAGCTGGCATCGGCCACGCCGGCAGCCAGTTCCTCGGGGCGCAGCTCGCGGGCGCCGGCATCGACGATGATGACCGCATCCGGGTCGCCACCGTCCTGGCGCACCAGGTCGCGCACCATGGCCAGCCCGCGCGGGGTAGGGTTCATGGCCAGGCGCTTGCCCATCAGGTCGCGGGGGCGCTGGATGGCGAATTCGCGCAGGGTCTGGAAAGCTTCCAAACCGTCATGGTTGATGGCCGCCACGCCCTTCAACGGCTGGCCCTGGTCGCGGCGCACCAGCAGGCGGTTGCTGGGGAACACGCTCAACTGTACCGCGCCGTCCAGCAGGTGCTGCAGGCTGTCGCCACGCTCGGGGTCGGGCACGCACAGCTCCACGTCCAGGCCGGCGTCGGCGTACCAACCGCGTTCGCGCGCCAGGTAGAAACCCGCCGAGTTCGGCCAGGGGTGGAAGTATTCGAGCATGATCCGCAGTGGCAGCATGAAGGGGAAGGCCTTGTTCGGTGTGAAGTGATGGCCTTTTATAATCGGGTATTTGGTATATACCAAATACCGAATGGGTCTATGCTTAGGTCGTCGGACGCAACCTTCGGCCTCTACCTGATATCGCGCGTGCTCTGCCGGTCGATAATGCTGAACCCGGTATCAATGCACACCGGCGCCACTGCTTCGGCGCCGGGCGTGGCGCGCAGCCGTGCCAACAGGGCGTCGGCCACCTGCTGGCCGATCAACGCGCCGTTCACTTGTACGGTGGACAATGGCGGGTGCACGTGGGCGGCGCTGCTCAGGTCGCCGAAGCCCATCACCGCCAAATCCTCCGGCACACGGATGCCACGGCTGGCTGCTTCGGCCAGCACGCCCTGAGCGATGGTGTCCGAGCTGCACACCACCACCTGTGGGGTGTGGCCCTGGTCCAGCAGGCCCTGCAGGCCCAGGCGGCCGGAGGCCAGGGTGGCGGGGGCGGGCAGTATCTGGGTGGGGGTGTGAGTGATGCCGTGGGCCTGCAACTCCGCCTTCAGGCTGGCCACACGACGCAGCCCGCGCGGGTCGTCGAGGGTCACCACGGCGAAGCGCTGGTAGCCTTTGCCCAGCAGGTTGCGGGCAATGCCCACGCCCACCTGTTCGTGAGAGAAACCCACCAGCATGTCGATGGGCGCCTCACCCAGGTCCCAGGCTTCCACCACCGGAATGCGCGCCGAAGCCAGGCGCTGGCGGCTGGCCTCGGTGTGCAGGGTGCCGGTCAGCACGATGCCGTCGGGGCGCCGCCCCAGCACGGCTTCCAGCAGCGCCTCTTCCTGCTCGGCGCTATAACCGGTGAGGCCGATCAAGGTCTGGTAGCCGGCGGTGGTGAGGCGGTCCATCACCGCCTGCACCGTGTCGGCAAAGATCGAGTTGGCGATGGTGGGCAGGAAAATCGCCACCAGGCGGCTCTTGTTGGTGGCCAGCCCGCCGGCCAGCATGTTCGGCACATAGCCCATGGCCCGCGCGGCCTCGCGCACCTTGTCGCGGGTACGCTCGCTGACCAGCTCGGGGCGGTGCAGGGCGCGTGACACGGTGATGGGCGAGACCCCGGCCACACGCGCCACGTCGATCAGGGTGTAGCCGGGCACGCCGGCGGCGCCGCTGGCGGAAAGTGAAAGGTCCTTGTTCGACTTCTTGGCCATCGAGGGGGCGGGTTCCAGCGTGGGAGAGGCCGCTATCTTACCTTGTGGCGACAGGTTTGTATGGGCTGCACAGGCGTTGAAGGTCATCATACCTCTTCGTCGGAATGGCTTGAATGATTGCGCAATCAGTGTAAGCTCAGGTGCAGTGGCTACAGGCACCCCGGTGCAGGTGGCCGTTTTTATCGATGGAAATGATTGCGCAATCATTGATGTATCAAAGGAGCTTGCACCGATCCACCGCACCACTCACAACAAGGAAAATAACAAGTGAACCCAGCCACGCCCCCCATCGCCAGGACTCGCGTCCGCTACCTGATCCTGAGCCTGATTTTCATCGTCACGGTGTTCAACTACGTCGACCGCGCCACGCTGTCCATCGCCGCCCCGAGCATGCGCGGCGACCTGGGCTTCGACGCCATGACCATGGGCATCGCCTTTTCCGCCTTCGGGTGGGCCTACACCTCCATGCAACTGCCGGGCGGGGTGATCCTCGACCGCTACGGCTCGCGGGTGGTGCTGGGCGCCAGCCTGATCCTGTGGTCCACACTGACCTTCCTGCAGGGCTACGTGGACTATTTCGCCTCGGCGTTCCTGGTGCTGTTCGGCCTGCGCTTTTTGATGGGCGTGGCTGAGGCCCCGGCGTTCCCGGCCAACAACCGCCTCACGGTGATGTGGTTCCCGCGCCAGGAGCGTGGCCTGGCCACGGCAGTGTTCCAGTCGGCGCAATACTTTGCCCTGGCCGCGTTCACGCCATTGATGGTGTGGCTGGTCAGCACCTGGGGCTGGCAGCATGTGTTCTGGGTCACCGGGCTTGCGGGTATTTTCATCGGCCTGCTGTGGTTCCGCCTGGTGCGCGAGCCGCGCAAGGACCACCGCGTCAACCAGGCCGAAATCGACTACATCGAGGCCGGCGGCGGCCTGCCCACCATCGGCGACGTGAAAACCCCGTTCAGCTGGCGGCGCGTCAAGGCCATCGGCGCCAACCGCATGATGGCCGGCATCTACCTGGGCCAGTTCTGCCTCACCTCCATCACCTGGTTCTTCCTGACCTGGTTCCCCACCTACCTGATCGAAGCCAAGGGCATGACCCTGCTCAAGGTCGGCCTGGTGGCGGCCATCCCGCCCGTCGCAGGCTGCCTGGGCGGGGTGGTGGGCGGCGTGTGGTCTGACTGGATGCTGCGCAAGGGCTTCAGCCTCACCGCCGCGCGCAAGACCCCGATCATTTGCGGCCTGCTGCTGTCCAGCAGCATCGTCGTCGCCAACTACAGCGCCTCGCTCACCGTGGTGATTGCAGTGATGTCCCTGGCGTTCTTCGCCAAGGGTGTCGGCAACCTGGGCTGGTGCATCGTCGGCGACGTGTCACCGGCGCGGGCCATGGGCATCAGCGGCGCCATGTTCAACTTCTGCGGCAACCTGGCCAGCATTGTCACGCCCATTGCCATCGGCGTGATGATCAACCAGCTGGGCTCCTTCGACGTGGCGCTGATGTACGTGGCCGCCATGGGCCTGCTGGGGGCCTTTGCCTACCTGTTCATCGTCGGGCCGCTCAAACGCCTGGAGCTCGACGATTGTGCCGAACCGCAGGCCCAGGCCACGCCTGTGGCAACTCCCGATTCCTTCCTGTCCCGCTAACAAGGAGAGCGTTCATGCTCACACAACAACAAGACCTGCCCACGGGTGATGACGACGCCATTGCCTGGGTGCGCGTGTCCTCGGTGTTCCTGCCGCTGGCCAATCCCATCAGCGACGCCAAGGTGCTCACCGGCCGGCAGAAGCCGATGACCGAGATCGCCATGCTGTTCGCCGAGATCGAGACCAGGGATGGCCACCGCGGCCTGGGCTTCAGCTATTCGAAGCGGGCAGGGGGGCCGGGCCAGTTTGCCCACGCCCAGGAGATCGCCCCGGCGCTGCTCGGTGAAAACCCCAGTGACATCGCCAAGCTGTGGACCAAGCTGTGCTGGGCCGGCGCTTCGGTGGGCCGCAGCGGCCTGTCCACGCAAGCCATCGGCGCTTTCGACGTGGCCCTGTGGGACCTCAAGGCCAAGCGCGCCAACCTGTCGCTGGCGCGCCTGCTGGGTGCCCAGCGCGACAGCGTGCGCTGCTACAACACTTCGGGCGGCTTCCTGCACACGCCGCTGGACCAGTTGCTGAAGAACACCGACCTGTCGCGTGAAAAGGGCATCGGCGGCATCAAGCTCAAGGTCGGCCAGCCGGACTGCGCCATCGATATCGAGCGCGTCAGCACCGTGCGCCGCCACCTGGGCGACAAATTTCCGCTGATGGTCGACGCCAACCAGCAGTGGGACCGGCCCACCGCCCAGCGCATGTGCCGGCAGTTCGAGCAGTACAACCTGATCTGGATCGAGGAGCCGCTGGACTGCTACGACGCCGAAGGCCATGCCGCCCTGGCGCAGCAGTTCGACACGCCCATCGCCACCGGCGAGATGCTGACCAGCGTGGCCGAGCACGCCGAGTTCATCAAGCTGCGCGGCGCCGACTTCCTGATGCCCGATGCGCCGCGCGTGGGCGGCATAACCCCGTACTTGAAGGTGGCCGCCATGGCCGAGCAGGCCGGGCTGATGCTGGCGCCGCATTTCGCCATGGAGCTGCACGTGCACCTGGCCGCCGCCTACCCGACCGAGCCGTGGGTGGAGCATTTCGAGTGGCTGGAACCGCTGTTCAACGAGCGCCTGGAAACCCGCGACGGCCGCATGCTGGTGCCCAAGCGCCCGGGCCTGGGGCTGAGCCTGAGCGAGCAGGTCAAGGCCTGGACCGCCCAGCAGGTGGAGGTCGGCAAGCGGCCCTGAGTGCCTGTGCCGTGCCTGCTGAAGCGTGGCGCCTGTAACGCGTTCTCAGGTCTTGAAACCGCGTTGCCTGCATCGCGGTTTCAAGACAGTTGCTGCTACATACTGTGGGAGCTGGCTTGCCAGCGAGCTGTTGGGGCCCTAAAAACTCGCTGGCAAGCCAGCTCCCACAAGACAGTCGCTGCTACGGGCTGGCGGTGAACCCGCCCGCCAGCCGCGCCTTGAGGTACGCCACCAACGCCGTCACCGACTTCGGCACATGCGGCGAATACGGCCGTATCAGGTAGATCTCGTTGGCGAAGGCACCTTTCAGCGTCCAGTCCTTGAGCACGTGCACCAGCGTCCCGGCGTTCAGGGCCGCCTGGGCGCTGAAGTCGGGCAGCAGGGCGATGCCCAAATGGTTGAGGGCGGCGTCGCGCAGGGCCTCGCTGTTGTTGGTGGCGAAGCTGCCGGCAATCGGCACGGTCATGCGCTCGCCGCCCTTGTTGTGTTCAAAGGTCCAGGCCGGCTGGTCGCTGCCGCGCGGGTAGTACAGGCAATTGTGCCCGGCCAGCGCTTCGGGATCGCGGGGCTGGCCTTCGCGCTGCAGGTAATCGCGGGTGGCCACCAGCACCGAATGGGTGTCGCACAGCTTCCACGCCACATGGGTCTCGGGCACCTGGAAGCCGTGACGCACGGCCAGGTCGTAGCCTTCGGCGGCCAACGAACTCAGGGCGTCGGACACGTCCAGTTGAATGCGCACCTGCGGGTACTGGCGCAGGAACCCCGACAGGTGCGGCACCAATTGCTGGCGGGCGAATGCCACCGGCGCGGTCAGGCGCACCAGGCCGCGAATCTCGCCGGCTGAGTCACGTACCGAGGAAAAGCTGCGGGCAATGTGCTCGTAGGCGCTGCGCACCTCACGGGTAAGCGACTGGCCAGCGTCAGTCAGGCGTACGCTGCGCGTGGTGCGGGTGACCAGGCGGGTGCCGGTGGCCTTTTCCAGGTCGCTGATGCGCTGGCTGACGGCCGACTTGCTCACGCCCAACCGCGCGGCAGCGGCGGTGTAGGTGCCGTGTTCCTCCAGCACCGACAGCCAGTGGATGTGCGTCCACAAGCCTTCGATCTCGGACTTTTCCATGGGGTTATTGTTCGCCTGTGTGGACAATAAGTTCTGGATTCTGCTCTGGTCTGGAACAAAGTGAAAGCCTATCGTGTGTTCAACGCGGGCTGCCAGCCTTGTCCCTCACCCAGGATCAACTGCCATGACCACCACTATCGAGCACTACATCAACGACCAGCGCGTGTCGCGCGATGACCGCTACCAGGACGTCTACAACCCGGCCACCGGCGCTGTCACCGGCCGCGTGGCGCTGGCCAGCCGGCAGACCGTCGACGAAGCCGTCGCCGCTGCCCAGGCAGCTTTCAGTGACTGGAGCGAGACCGCGCCTATCCGCCGCGCCCGCGTGCTGTTCCAGTACCTGCACCTGCTGCGCGAGCGCAAGGACGAACTGGCGCAGATCATCGTCGCCGAACACGGCAAGGTGTTCACTGACGCCCAGGGCGAAGTGGACCGCGGCATCGACATCCTCGAATTCGCCTGCGGCATCCCGCACCTGCTCAAGGGCGAGCACTCCGACCAGGTCTCGCGCGGCATGGACAACTGGACCATGCGCCAGGCGCTGGGCGTGGTGGCCGGCATCACGCCGTTCAACTTCCCGGTGATGGTGCCCATGTGGATGTACCCGATCGCCATCGCCGCCGGCAATACCTTCATTCTCAAGCCCAGCCCCACCGACCCGAGCGCCTCGTTGTTCATGGCCGAGCTGCTGCGTGAAGCGGGGCTGCCCAAGGGCGTGTTCAACGTGGTGCAGGGCGACAAGGAAGCGGTCGACGCGCTGCTGGAAAACCCTGACGTGCGCGCCATCAGCTTCGTCGGCTCCACCCCCATCGCCCAGTACATCTACGAGACCGGCGCCCGCCACGGCAAGCGCGTGCAGGGCCTGGGCGGCGCCAAGAACCACATGGTGGTGATGCCTGATGCCGATATAGACCGCACGGTCGACGCGCTGATGGGCGCCGCCTACGGCAGTGCCGGCGAGCGTTGCATGGCAATTTCCGTGGCGGTGCTGGTGGGTGACGTCGGTGACAAGGTGGTCGCCGCCTTGACCCAGCGTGCGCGCGAGCTGCGCATTACCGACGGCCGCGACCTCAAGGCCGAGATGGGCCCCATCGTTTCCCGCGCCGCCCTGGAACGCATCAAGGGCTACATCGGCCAGGGCGTGGAGGCGGGCGCGCAACTGCTGCTCGACGGCCGCGACTACACGCCGAGCGAGTCGGGGCTGGAGAACGGCTTCTGGCTGGGCGCCACGCTGTTCGACCACGTGACCCCGGAGATGAGCATCTACCGCGAGGAAATCTTCGGCCCGGTGCTGGCCTGCGTGCGCGTGCGCGATTTCGCCGAGGCGCTGCAACTGGTCAACGCCCACGAGTTCGGCAACGGCGTCAGCTGCTTCACCCGTGACGGCAACATCGCCCGCGAGTTTGCCCGGCGCATCGAGGTCGGCATGGTCGGCATCAACGTGCCTATCCCGGTGCCCATGGCCTGGCATGGTTTCGGCGGCTGGAAGAAGAGCCTGTTCGGCGACATGCACGCCTACGGCACCGAAGGCGTGCGCTTCTACACCAAGCAGAAGTCGATCATGCAGCGCTGGTCGGAAAGCATCGAGCAGGGCGCCGAGTTCGCCATGCCCGTCTCCAAATGAGCCACTAGCGTCAGGCGGCCGGGGCCGTGGTGGATCTGCGCACCACCATGGTCACCGGCATGATGCGTTGGCGCGCCACCCCCTTGCCGCCTTGCAGAATGGCCTTCAGCGCCGCCACCGAGGCCTTGGCCTGCTGGTCGCAGTCCTGGCGGATGGTGGACAGCGAGAACACCTCTGTCCCGGCATCGGGAATATCATCGAAACCGATCACCGACACGTCCTCCGGCACCGACAGCCCCATGCTTTTCAGGCGGTCGATGGCGCCCAGGGCGATGCAGTCGTTGGAGGCGAAAATAGCCGTGGGCCGCTGGCCCTCGGCGAACGCCAGGTCCACGCCACGTCGCCCGGAGGCGGCGTCATGGAAGCCGGGAAACGACACCGGCACCAGCCCGGCGGCTTCCATTACTTCGCTGTAGACCTTGGTGCGCTGGCGCGCCGAGGCTTCGATGCTGCTGCCGCCCAGGTTGACGATACGCCGGTGCCCCAGCGCCAGCAGGTGCGCCATGGCCTGGCGCACGCCGGACTCGTCGTCCACGGCAATGGTGGTGACGCGGGGGTGGTTGATGCGTTTGCTGCCGATGTACACGCAGGGCATCTGCTCGGCAATGTCGGCGATGGCCCTGGTGGTGTGGTGCGTGCCGATCATCACCACGCCGGTGGCGCGCAGGCGCAGCAGGCGGTCGGCGATGACGTTGGGGTTTTCGGCGGCGCGCAGGGACGTCACCGGGTCAAAACCGGCGTCGGTCAATTCGCGGTCCACGGCTTCGGCCAGCTGGATGTGGAAGGGGTTCTTCAGGTCGCCAATCACCAGGCCGACGATGGAGGAGCGCGCCGAGGCCAGGCTGCGCGCCGCCAGGTTAGGCTGGTAGTTGAGCTGGGCGGCGATGGCGTCGACGTGCTTGCGGGTTTCGGCGCGCACGCCCTGGCCGCCGCTCAGGGCCCGGGACACTTGCGCGCGGCTCAGGCCGGCAGCGGCGGCGACGTCGTCCAGGGTGAAGAAATTCTTACTCATGGGGCAGGGGGCTTCACGGTCATTGTCGCGGGCATGATACCTATTTCCACGGGCTCTGCGGATGCCAGGGCAGGGCGAAGCAGGATTCATGAATGATGATAATTGTTCTCTTTTGTTATGTGGCGTATTGACGCAGTGAATGCCCGCCCATAGACTCGCCGCCATTCAGCAGCTGGCAAACAGCCATATTTTTCATGTGGTTATCGCCGGCGAGCTGATTTTTTTGCGACAAAAAATGGAAGCGCTTCCATAAATTTCGGCCTTGAGATGCTTGGTTCAGGGCCTTCGGGAAAATCAATTCTTCAAGGGTGCGGCGGGGTTGTCCGCAGGCGCCGTGGGCGCGGCTGCGCCTCTTGAACCTCGAAACGGGAATATTTATGCGAGCGAGACAAATCGTGCCCATCGCCATCGGCCTGATACTGGCGGTGCTGGGGCTGGCGGTGTTGGCAGGCGGCGGCAAGCTGGCGTCCCTGGGCGGCAGTTGGTACTACCTGCTGGCCGGTGCGCTGATGGTGGCGTGCGGCGTGGCGCTGGTACGCCGCAAGGTGGTGGCCGCCTGGCTGGGCCTGGCGTTGCTGGCCGTGACCCTGGTGTGGTCGCTGTGGGAAGTGGGCTTCGACTTCTGGCAGCTGGTGCCGCGGCTGATGACCTTCATCGTCATTGCCCTGGTGGTTACCCTGCTGGTGCCACTGCTGGACGGCAACCGCCGCCTGCTCACCGCTGGCCCGCGCACCGGCATCTCGCTGGCGCTGTTCGCCAGCGTCGCCGGCATCGCCTACGGCATGTTCCAGCCGCACCCCACCGTGGTGGCCGAGCCTGGCGCCACCGCCAAGGTCATCGCGCCGGACGCCGGCAAGGCCGACGGCAATGACTGGACCGCCTACGGGCGCAACACCCATGGCGAGCGCTTTGCCCCGTTCGAGCAGATCAACAAGGCCAACGTCAAGGACTTGCAGGTGGCCTGGACCTTCCACACCGGCGACATGGCCATCAACGGCGCCGAGTACCAGGGCACGCCGCTGAAGGTCGACGACACCGTGTACCTGTGCTCGCCGCTGAACAACGTGTTCGCGCTGGACCCGGTCACCGGCCAGCAGAAGTGGAAGTTCGACGCCCACATCAAGGAAACCCCGTCCAACAAGGGGTGGAAACGTTGCCGCGGCGTGGGTTACTACGACGCCGACAAGGCCACCGCCAGCGCTGCCCAGGCCGCGCCTGCCGCGGCCCCCGCGCAGCCCGCCGAGTGCCGCCGCCGCATCGTCACCACCACCGTCGACGCGCGCCTGCTGGAGCTGGACGCCGACACCGGCAAGCTGTGCGACAGCTTTGGTGACCACGGCGTGGTCGACCTGTTGAAAGGCATCGGCCCCAACACCGACGGCTCCTACTACCTGACTTCGGCGCCGCTGGTGGCCGGTGATGTGGTAGTGGTAGGCGGCAAGATCAACGACAACCTGAAGACCGACGAGCCTTCGGGCGTGACCCGCGGCTTCGACGTGCGCACCGGCGAGCTGCTGTGGGCCTGGGATGCACGCAACCCCAAGCGCGGCGTGCCGCTGCCTGATGGCGAGCTGTACCCCAAGGAGTCGCCGAACTTCTGGGGCACCGCCGCCTATGACGACAAACTGGGCCTGGTGTACATCCCCACCGGCAACCAGACCCCCGACTTCTGGAACGGCAACCGTCACGAAGGCTCGGACGAATACAACGACTCCATCGTGGCCATCGACGTGAAAACCGGCGTCGACAAGTGGCACTTCCGCACCGCCAACCACGACATGTTCGACTACGACGTGTCGGCGCAACCGATCCTCTACGACCTGCCGGGCAAGGATGGCACCACCACGCCGGTGATCATCGCCATGACCAAGCGCGGGCAGATCTTCGTGCTCGACCGCCGCGACGGCAAACCGGTGTTCTCGGTGGAAGAGCGCGCGGTGGCCACCGATGGCATGCCGGGCATGCACATCTCGCCCACCCAGCCGTACTCGCAACTGTCGGTAGGCGCCGAGCGCCTGAAAGAGTCGGACATGTGGGGCGCCACCGTGTTTGACCAGCTGATGTGCCGCATCGACTTCAAGGAAATGCGTTGGGAAGGCGAGTTCACGCCAATCACCGACGGCCAGCGCACGCTGATCTACCCAGGCTACTACGGTGGCATCAACTGGGGCGGCGGCGCCATCGACGCCTCCACCGGCACGCTGATCGTCAACGACATCCGCATGGCGCAGTGGGGCCGCTTCATCAAGCGTGAAGAAGCCGCCCGCGTCGGCCTGAAGCCGAGCACCGAGGGTGAGTACTCCGAACAGCTGGGCACGCCATGGGGCGTCGAGCGCTCGATGTTCGTCTCGCCGTTGGGCGTGCCGTGCTTCAAGCCGCCGTTCGGCACCATGACCGCCATCGACCTCACCACCGGCAAGACCAAGTGGCAAGTGCCGATGGGCAGCATCCAGGACGCGCCGGTGCACGGCATCGTGCCGGGCGTGAACATGCCGCTGGGCATGCCGACCATGGGTGGCCCGCTGGTGACCAAGGGCGGCCTGACCTTCTTCCATGGCACCCTGGACTACTACATCCGCGCGCTGGACAACGACAGCGGCAAGGAACTGTGGCGCGGCCGCCTGCCCGTAGGCGGGCAGGGCGCACCGATGTCCTATGTGGCACGTGACGGCAAGCAGTACGTGGTAATCACCGTCGGCGGCGCTACGCGTACCGGCACCAACGACAACCGTGGCGACTACATTATTGCCTACGCGTTGCCGGGGGCGGTGAAAGGGCAGTAACCCTTATAGTTGCAAGCACCAGAACAGGGAGGCACCGCAAGGTCGCCTCCCTTTTTTTGCTTCTTGTGGGAGCTGGCTTGCCAGCGAGCTTTTATGGCCCCAACAGCTCGCTGGCCAGCCAGCTCCCACAAAGT
>NZ_JBWCAM010000025.1:0-94802 GCF_056175065.1 Pseudomonas sp. JC1203 | reverse complement strand
CTTTTTTTTTTGGTGTGGGGGGGGGGGTGGTGTCCCTTGTTTTTTTCCCCCCCCCCCCCCCCCCCCCCCCCCCCCGCTCCCACAAAGACACCGCTGCTACGGGGCCGCGCCGATACCGCGCAACAACAACCCCGTCAGAAACCGCGAATACTGCTCGGCCAACGCTTCATCGCTGCTGCCGGTAAACAGCACCCCGAACAACGGCTGGGCCGTGGCGAAGAAGGTGCACGCGCCCACCAGGGCGACGTGCAGCATGCGCGCGTCAATCACCGGCAAGCCCGGTGCAGGCGGGCGGGCCTCAAGGATCGCCGCGCTCAGCGCCACACCGCGCTGGGCAATCAGGTCCAGCACCGCGCCGGGCTCGGGGTCGTCGCCCTGGTAGATCTCGCGCAGCACCATCTGCACGAAGTGCGGGTTCTGCCGGCCGATGTCGATGATCAGCCGAATGCGCCCGTACAGCATGGTCTCGATGCCCTGGCCTTCGGCCAACGCCTGGGCGCCCAGCTGCGTCACGTCCATCAGGTGCAGGGTGGCGGCGCGCAGCAGGCCGTCCTTGCCACCGAAGTAGTAGCGGATCAGCGCCGGGTCGACATTCACCTGCCGGGCAATGTCCAGCAGTGTCAGGTCGGTGGGGGCGATAGTGCGCAACAGGCCAAGGGTGGCTTCGATCAGGCCTTCCCGGCCGATGGCGGCGGTGTGGGCAGGGCGCCCGCGTCGTTTCTTTTCAGGTGAAGTGTCCATGGGCGGCAATCATACCCCGTGGGAACACCTTTTTGGGTAGCGCAGTGACAACGCGCAGCATCGTGGTGCATGCCGTGTTTCACCGGTGGATGTTTCGCCCGTGGAACCGGTTAATCGATTGAAAAATAACGTATTTACATTAATTCCTTAAAAAAGGAATTAATGGCATTCATTCTGCATTGCTGCTCCCGTCAACCAGAAAGGAGCAGTACCCATGAAAATTGCCATCATCGGTGCCGGCATCGGCGGCCTGTGCGCCGCCATAGCCCTGCAGCGCGCCGGCCACCACGTCAGCGTCTACGAACAGGCCCAGGCCTTCATGCGCGTGGGCGCCGACATCAACCTGACCCCCAACGCCGTGCGCGCTCTCGACGGCCTGGGCGTGGGCGCCGCCGTGCGTGAGCCGGCCGCGCGCCCCAGCCACCGTATCAGCCGCCTGTGGGACAGCGGCGAGGAAACCTCGCGCCTGGCCATGGGCGACAGCGCCGAGCAGCAGTACGGCGCACCGCAACTGACCATCCACCGCGCCGACCTGCTGGCCGCCCTGGCCGGTGCCTTTCCGCTTGAGCACGTACAGTTCGCCAAGCGCTGCGAAACCATCGCGCAGGATGCCGCCGGCGTGACCCTGACCTTTGTCGACGGCACCCAGGCCCAGGTCGACCTGGTGATTGGCGCCGACGGCATTCATTCGGCGGTGCGCACGGCGATGTTCGGCGCCGAGCAGCCGCGCTTCACCGGCGTGGTGGCTTACCGCGCCGTGGTGCCCGCGCACAAGCTGGCCCACGTGCCGGACCTGCAGGCCTTCACCAAATGGTGGGGCCCCAACCCCGAAAGCCAGATCGTCACCTTCCCGCTGAACCGTGGCCGCGACATCTTCATTTTCGCCACCACCGCCCAGGCCACCTGGCACCTGGAAAGCTGGACCACCCGCGGCAGTGTCAGCGAACTGCAAAGCGCCTACGAAGGTTTCCACCCCGATGCCGTGGCCTTGCTCACGGCCTGCGACGAAGTGCTCAAGACCGCCCTGTACGAGCGCGACCCGCTACCGCACTGGACCCAGGGCCGCCTGGCGCTGCTGGGCGACGCCTGCCACCCGATGATGCCGTTCATGGCCCAGGGCGCCGGCCAGGCCATCGAGGATGCGGTGGTGCTGGCCCGCGCCTTGAGCCTGCCGGACACAGACCTTGCCAGCGCGCTGCACACCTACCAGCAGGCGCGGCTGCAACGCGCCAGCCAGATCCAGATCGGCTCGCGCGGCAACCAGTGGCTCAAGGCCGGCGGCAACGCCGACTGGGTCTACGGCTACGACGCCTGGAACGTTGCGCTGGGTTGAACCACGGCCATCCACCTGCACCCCCTGATGAGGCATTCCCATGCTCAGTGAAGAAAAGAACAAGACCCTGACCCAGGTCGGCCCGGGCACCCCCATGGGCGATTACCTGCGCCGCTACTGGCAACCCATCGCCGGCGAAAGCGAGTTCGACGACAAGGCCATCAAGACCCTCACCCTGATGGGCGAAGACCTGGTGCTGTACAAGGACCTGAGCGGCACCTACGGCCTGATGGACCGCCGCTGCCCGCACCGCAACGCCGATATGTCCTACGGCTACGTGGAGCAGACGGGCCTGCGCTGCAGTTACCATGGCTGGCAATTCGACCAGGGCGGCGGCTGCCTGCACCAGCCCTACGAGGACACCTGCGACCCCAGCGGGCGCATGCGCAACAAGACCAGAATCAAGGCCTACCCGGTGGTGGCCAAGGCCGGCCTGTTGTGGGCCTACCTGGGCCCGGCACCGGCGCCGCAGCTGCCCGATTGGGAGCTGTTCAACTACAAGAACGGCTTTGCCCAGGTTGTCTGCGCCGAGATCCCGTGCAACTGGTTCCAGTGCCAGGAAAACTCCATCGACCCGGTGCACTTCGAATGGACCCACAACAACTGGACGTTGCGCCAGCAGAGCGATGACGTCGACTACGTGCCCACCCACCTGCAATTGGCGTTCGACGAATTCGAACACGGTTTCGTCTACCGCCGCCTGCGCGAGGGCGAGGCCCAGGACGACGTGATGTGGAACGTCGGCCGCGTGACCCTGTGGCCCAATGGCTTCTACCTGGGCCACCACTTCGAATGGCGCGTGCCCATCGATGACTACCGCACCCTCAGCATCCTGTGGGTGTTCAGCCGCGTGCCCAGCGAACAGGAACCCTACGTCCAGGAAAAAATCCCCACCTGGTACGGGCCCATCAAGGACCCGGTCACCGGCCGCTGGATCACCAGCCATGTGGCCAACCAGGACTTCGTGGTGTGGGTGGGGCAGGGCGAGATCACCGACCGCACCCGCGAACACCTGGGCCAGAGCGACCGCGGCATCGTGATGATGCGCCGGCGGTTCTTCGAGGAACTGGACGCGCTGCGCGAAGACCCTGCGCACGTGCCCAAGGGCCTGATCCTCGACCCTGCGCAGAACCGCAACGTGTTCCTGCCCTCGGCCTGCCGCGACGAACTGATCAAGGGCCTGCCGCGCGAGCAGCTGGCCGCGCACCCGTTGCTGGGGCCGTACCTCAAGGACTTCTTCGGCCAGGCCGGCCAGCCGCCGCACGTGCGCGCCGCCTATGAAGCGGCGGTGGGGCAGCCCATGCAGGGCGCGGAATTCTTCGTCGTGCATGGCAGCCGCCGCTAATGCCTGCAGGTTCCCGGGCCGCCCCGGGAACCCTCCAACTTCCTCAACCAAAGGTGTACTTCATGAAGCGTCTGATGCGTTGGTGTCTGTCTGCGTTGCTGATATCCCCTGTGCTCTTGCCCATGGCCCAGGCCGAGGTGCAGGACGTCACCTTCCTGATGCCCGCGCCGCCGAACCTGCCCGGTTTCGCGCCGTGGATCATCGCCCAACAGAAGGGCTACTATGCCCAGCTTGGCCTGCGGGTCAATTGGGTGACCGCCAAGGGCGGCGTCGACGTGGCCAAGCAGGTGGGCGCCGGCAATGCCCTGTTTGGCGCCGCCAGCGGTGACGTGCCCATTGTGGTGCGCGCCAACGGCGTGCCGGTGCGCAACGTCGCGGTGCTGGGCACCCACGGCTACACATTGCTGGCCACCGATGCCGCGCAGCACATCGGCGGCATCGAGCAACTGCGCGGCAAGACGGTCACGGTCATGTCCTATTCCGACTCGCTGTACTACGCCTTGCTGGCGTCGTTGCGCAAGGCCGGCATCAACAAAGACGAGGTCAACATCCAGGCGGCAGGGCCGGCCGGCGTGTGGCAGTTGCTGGCCGAAGGCAAGGCCGATGCCATGGCCGGCTCGCCGGACTGGGTGGTGAACGCCGAGGAGGCCGGGCGCACGCTGCAGCTGATTCCCCAGGCGCAGATGTTCGACGGCATGGCCCAGTCGATCCTGGCCTCCGATGCCGCCATCGCCCAGCACCCCGAGCTGGTGCAGAAGATGGTCACCGCCACCCTGATGGGCCTGCGCGACATTCTCCAGGACCCGGCCCAGGCGGCGAAAACCTTCGCGGCTGCGGTGCCGGCGTACCAGGGCAAGGAGCACAAGGTGGAGCAGATCCTGGCGCTGTACACCCAGTACGTCTACGGCCAGCAGCAGCAGCTGGGGGAGATCGAGCCGGCGCGGGTGGCCCAGGCGGTGGATTTCTTCAGCAGCGAAGGCATCGTCAAGGCAACGCTGCCCACCGATGACTACTTCACCAACCGCTTCATCGGGGCGCTGCCAACGCAACAGCCCTGAGCGTCACCGCGTTCTCCATTCAAACCGTATCAATTCAATCATTGGGCCTGCGGCGCGCCGCAGGCCAGGCAGAGGTGTGGGCGATGGCTTTATTCAAGTGGACGATGGTGGCCGTGGGCATGGGCCTGGTAAACACCCCCGCGGTGATGGGCGCAGCGTTTGTCAGCGACCAGGCGCAGGCCAAGGGTTTTGTCGAGGATGCGTCGCTGAACCTGCTGCTGCGCAACTACTACTGGAACCGTGACAACCAGAACGGCGCCCCCGATGCCCGCGACTGGACCCAGGGACTGCAAGGGGTGTTCACCTCGGGGTTCACCCAGGGCACGGTGGGGGTAGGGGTGGACGCCTTCGGCTACCTGGGCCTGAAGCTATGGGCGCCGGATAAATACGCGGTGCCGGGGTACACCTCGGGCAACCTGACTGAAGGCGCCGACGGCCACCCTGATGACAGCTACGGCAAGGCCGGCGCGGCGCTGAAGGTGCGGGTGTCGAAAACCCTGCTGAAAATCGGCGACATGCAGCCCAGCACCAGCCCGGTGTTCGCCGTGGGCGGCAGCCGCCTGACGCCCGTCACCGCCAGTGGCATCCAGCTGATGAGCAGCGAAATCACCAACCTGGACCTCGAGGCTGGGCACTTCTACTCGGCCACCAGCCAGGACCAGACCAACCGCAACGGCAGCCTCTGGGCCGCCTACGCCAACCGGCCCTCCGACGCCATGGACTTCGCCGGCGGCCGTTATGCGCTGGCCGACACGCCGTGGAGCCTGGGCCTGTACGGCGCCAGGTTGCAGGACATTTGGGACCAGTACTACGCCAACCTCAACTACACCCAGGCGTTGTCCGACTCACAATCACTCGTGGTGGACTTCAATTACTACCGCACCACCGACCAGGGCGCGGCGCGGGCTGGCACTATCGACAACAACACTTTCTCGCTGTCGGCCGGCTACACCTTCCTGGCGGCCCACACCCTGACCCTGAGTTTCCAGAAAATCAACGGCGACACGCCGTTCGACTACGTGGGCACGGGCGACGACAACAAGCCTGGCGACTCCTGTTTCATCGCCAACTCGGTGCAATATTCCGACTTCAACGGCCCGGGGGAAAAGTCCTGGAAAGTGCAATACGACCTGAACATGGCGGCCTATGGCGTGCCGGGGCTGACCTTCATGACCCGCTATGTGTACGGCTACGACATTGACGGCACGCACCTGTCGCCGTCCAGTGCCTACTACGGCATGTACGGTGCCGACGAGCGCCACCATGAAACCAACATCGAGGCCAGGTACGTGATTCAGTCCGGGCCGGCGCGGGACCTGTCCATCCGTGTGCGCCAAGCCTGGCACAGCGCCACGGCGGGCGACCCGGACGGCGACGCCAACGAGTTCCGGCTGGTGCTGGATTACCCCATCTCGGTGTTCTGACCCCCGGGCGCGGCCTCGTAGCAGCAACTGTCCTGAAACCGCGTCGCCTGCATCGCGTTCGACGAGGTACACGGGGCCTCGTAGCAGCGGCGGGGCGGCCATCCGCCGTAGGCCGCGTCCGCAGCCGCCGCGCATTGGCGGGCGCACCGCGTAGAGGCCGGACGCAGCCTGGCGGCAGCTGCTACGCGGATTCGTAGCCGCTGCCGCAGGCTGCGCTGGCCCTTCTCCACGCTGAGAATGTTCAGTGCACGCCGGGACGGCTACAGCAATTGCACACGCCACACCCGTAGCAGCGGCCGCAGGCCGCGTCCGCGGTCACCACGCATCTTTCATTTTTTTATTGGTTTATTCACGGCTCGTTTACATCTTTTTGATGTCTGTTAGTTGTTGCAATTCAATGCCTTATTACTCGATGAAAGTTAGTTTAGTTTCCGTACTTGAAGTGTATGGGTGAGTTAGATTCGCATTTGCAACGTGCACCAACGACACGTCATCTTGAACGGATTTTCAGCATGCCTCGATTTAAAACGCACCTGCTTGCCCGCCCTTCAACTCTGCTGTTCACCTTGGCCGCCGCCTGTACCTGGAGCCTGGGCGCCCACGCCGACGCTGCCTTCGGCGCCGATTCGCAATGGATGACCGGCGACTGGGGCGGCACCCGCACCGACCTGCTCAACAAGGGCGTCGACATTCAGATGGCCTACCTGGGCGAGGCAGCCAGCAACCTGCATGGCGGCTATAACAAGAGCCATGCCACCCGTTACGCCGACCAGTTCACCCTGGGCGCGGCCATCGACCTGCAGAAACTGCTGGGCTGGCAAGACGCGCAGTTCATGGTGCAGCTGTCCAATACCAACGGCAGCAGCATCAACGACGACCGCATCAGCGACCCGCGCGCCGGCAGCCTGTCGGCGGCCCAGGAAATTTCCGGCAACGGCAGCACCACCCGCCTGGCCGAACTGTGGTTCAGCAAGGGCTTCCTCGACAACGCCCTGAACATCAAGGCGGGCCGCTTCGCCTTCGGCGACGACTTCGCCGTGGAAGATTGCCTGTTCGAGAACCTGGCATTCTGCGGTTCGCAGCCGGGCAACTACGTCGACAGCATCACCCAGGGCCCGGTCAGCACCTGGGCGGCGCGGGTCAAATACAGGCTGAACGACCAGGTCTACGCCCAAGTGGGCGTGTTCGACGTCAACGACTCCTACGGCGACAACGGCAACGGCTTCAAACTCAACGGCGCCGGCACCACCGGCGCGATGATCCCGGTGGAAGTGGTGTGGACGCCCACCCTGGGGCAACTGCCGGGCGAATACCACGTAGGTTACTACTACAGCACCGCCAAGGCCGACGACCTGTACAAGGACGCCAACGACCAACCTGCGGCGCTGACCGGCAACGACTACCGCCGGGACGACAGCCAGCATGGCTGGTGGCTTACCGGCAAGCAGCAACTGACCACCGCCGATGGCGACGCCGCCCGTGGGCTGGTGCTGTATGGCAACATCAGCGCCTTTGACGCGGCGACCACGGCGGTGGACAGCTACCAGAAACTTGCGCTGGTGTACAAAGGCCCGTTTGCCGCGCGGCCCACCGACACCCTGGGCCTGGGCGTGGCCCGGCTGCACGCCAGCAACCAGTACCTGAAAAACGCCAAGGCCGCCAACCAGGCCAGCGGGCTGGCCTATGAAGACGCCGACTACGTGCCCGAGCAGCACACCGAATACGACGTGGAACTGAACTACGGCGTGCAGGTGACCCCTTGGCTGAACGTGCGGCCCAACCTGCAGTACATCGTGCACCCGGGCGGTGTGCGTGAAGTGCAGAACGCCGTGGTTGCCGGGTTGCAGGTGCAGTCCACGTTCTGAGCCGGTGGTGGCATGTTCAAGTGCAAGTGCGCAATATCGTTCAAGACAACCCCGCCGCCCTCTGGCACAGTCGCTGTCCGTTTCCTGCCACTTTCAATAAGAACATGCCCAATACCCTTTTGCCGCGCCAGGCGTTCCTGCGCGGCGCCGCTGCCATCATGCCGCTGTCCCTGGCCACCGCGCCCTGGGGGCTGCTGGCCGGTTCCATGGCCATCGAGGCCAACCTCACTCCCTGGCAAGGCCAGGGCCTGTCGAGCATCGTCTTCGCTGGCGCCGCGCAATTGGTGGCCATCGGCATGCTCAAGGGCGGCGCCGGGGTGGTGTCGATCCTGCTGACCACCTTGCTGCTGACTTCCCAGCACCTGCTATACGGCATGAGCATGCGCCCGATGATCGCCGGCCTGCCGGGGCGCTGGCGCGCAGGCCTGGGTTTCCTGCTCACTGACGAGCTGTTCGCCCTGACCAGCCGCTACGACCAGCAGACCTTCAGCCGCTGGTACGCCCTGGGCGTGGGCCTGACGTTCTACGTGGCGTGGAACCTGTTCACCCTGGCTGGCATCGTGCTGGGCAGCAGCATTCCGGGCATCGAGCATCTGGGCCTGGACTTTTCCATTGCCGCCACCTTCATTGCGCTGATCACGCCAGTGGTGCGCAACGTGCCGACGCTGGTGTGCGTGGCCGTCTCGCTGTTCTGCTCGGTGCTGTTCAGCTACTGGCATTGGGGCTCGGCGCTGGTGCTGTCGGGGCTGGCGGGCATGAGCGCCGGCTTTGTCTGCAACAAACTGTGGGGGAGCCGTTCATGATCTGGGTCGTCATCATCGGCATGGGTGTGTTGGTGTTTCTCAACCGCTACGTGTTCCTGGAGCCGCGCCTGCCGGTGCGCCTGAGCAGCAACGCCCGGCAGTTCCTGGGCTTTGCGGTGCCGGGCATGCTCACCGCCATTTGCGGGCCCATTGTATTCATGCCGGACAAACAGCTGAACCTGCAGCTGGACAACCCGTACCTGATCAGCTCGGTGGTAGCGGTGGCGCTGGTGCTGTTCACCCGCAACACCTTGCTGAGCATGATCGTCAGCATGGCGTTTTTCTTTGCCCTGCGCTGGTGGCTTTAAGCGCTAAACCCCGGTCGATGTCGCGCAAGGAGCCGACGTAGCAGTAACTGTCTGTTGGGCACCTGTAGGAGCGGGCCGTGCCCGCGAAGCAGACGCCGCAGTATTTCAGGCCCTGCGCGGTGAGGCCTTCGCGGCCACGGGTCGCTCCCACAGGATGTAGCAACTGCCGCCAGGCGGCGTCCGCGACGGGCCTGCAAACGTTACAAGGATTACACCAACAGCGCCGTGCCATACAGACCGATGGCGAACACTACATGGCCCACCACGTTCAGCAAACGCGCCAGCGCCGGTTTCGGCGCGCCGGAGCAGGCGATGCCCACGCCCATGCCCGGTTGCAGGATGAACCAGCCGGCGCCCACGGTGACCAGGCCGACGACCAGCGCCGGGGCGAACGTAGGTTGCGCCGCCCACTGCACGCCCCAGATCAGTAACAGGGCGGCGGCGAAGACCATGCCGGTGACGTAGTGCATGGCCCAGCCGATGGCCAGCTCATTGGGCACCGGCGTTGATTTCGCGATGCCTTGCCGGTGCACGAAGTGGCCGCGCGGCAAGCCGGCGAACCAGCGGCCAACAAAGTGCCACGCAGGAATCGGCAGCCCCAGGGTTTTGTTCAACAGCAGGTTCCACAGGTCCAGCAGGGCGGTGGCGCCGGCGCCGATGACTACCGACAGCGCTAGAAAAGCGAGCATCAGGGGGTATCCTTTCCAAGAGTCGAAGGCCCCCGACAATAGCAGTTTTACGTCGTTTCAGGTGGCTGCGGCCTTGGGTTTGCGCGTACGCGGTGCAGCGCCCTTGGCGGCCGGTTTACGCGGCGCGCCCTTGCGTTTTTTCTTCCACGGCGCACCGCGCCCGGGTGGGCTGGCCGGGCCGCTGATGGTCAGGCTCAACCCGGCGCAGCGCTCAACCTGGCGGCTCATCCAGGCCGACTGCTTGGCCACGAACTCCTCCAGGCTCATCTCGCCGCTTTGCACCATGTCCAGTGCCTGCTCCCAGATGGCCGTGGTGCCCGGGTCGGCGATGGCCCGGGGCACGGCGTCGATCAGGCTGAAGGCAGCGGGCGTGGCGTTCAGCGCCTTGCCGTTCTTGTTCAGGTAGCCGCGGTCGATCAGGCCCTGGATGATGCCGGCGCGGGTGGCTTCGGTGCCTATGCCGGTGGTGTCCTTGAGCTTCTGCTTCAGGCGCGGGTCTTCCACCAGCTTGGCGACGTTCTTCATGGCCTTGATCAGGTCGCCTTCGGTGAACGGCTTGGGCGGCTGGGTCCACAGGTCTTTCAGTGTCACGTCGCCCACTTCGTAGTCGGCGCCTTCGCGCAGCGCCGGCAGGGCCTGGGGCGCCGGTGCCTCGCGGCCCTTGCTGGGCGCAAGCGCTTCGGGCAGGGCGCGGCGCCAGCCCGGCTCGACGATGCGCTTGCCCACCGCGCGCAGGCGCTGGCCGGCGCAGTCGAAGTCGGCCTGGGTGCGGTCGAACTCGTGGTTGGGCAGGAACTGCGCCAGGTAGCGCGCGCGAATCAGCGTGTACACCGCGCGCTGCTTGCCGGCCAGGCGGCCGAGGTCGGTGCCGGCGGCGGTGGGGATGATGCCGTGGTGGGCGCTGACCTTGGCGTCGTTCCAGGCCCGCGAGCGGCGGCTGGGGTCGATGTGCTTCATGAGTTCGGCCAGCGCCGGGTCCGCGCGGCCCAGGGCGGCGATGATGCCCGGCGCCTCGCCGTGCTGGCTGTTGGGCAGGTAGCCGCAGTCGCTGCGTGGGTAGGTGATGACCTTGTACTGTTCATACAGCGCCTGGGCGATGTCCAGGGTTTCCTGGGCACCCAGGCCCAGCTTTTTCGAACACACCTCCTGCAGCGTGCCCAGGTCGAAGGGCAGGGGCGCCACTTCGCGCATGCGTTCGGTACGCAGTTTGACCAGCCGCGCCGGGGCACCGCTGCGCAGCGCCGTGGCGGCGGCCTGTGCCAGGGGTTGCTGCAGGCAGCGGCCCTGGTCGTCGCAGGCGTCTTCTGGTGGGCACCACTGGGCGGTGAAGGGCAGGCCGCGCGGGTCGAGCTGCACGTCGATGGCCCAGAACGGCGCCGGCACGAACGCGGCAATGCTGCGGTCACGGTCCACCACCAGCCGCAGGGTGGGGGTTTGCACCCGGCCCACGGGCAGCACGCCCTGGTAGCCGGACTGGCGGCCGAGCAAGGTGAACAGGCGGCTCATGTTCATGCCAATCAGCCAGTCGGCACGCGAACGGCCCAGGGCCGAGTGGTACAGGCTGAAGGTTTCGGCGCCCGGCTTCAACGCTGCCAGGGCCTTGCGGATGGAGGCGTCGTCCAGCGCCGACAGCCACAGGCGCTGCACCGGGCCCCGGTAGCGGCAGTGCTCCAGCAGCTCGCGGGCGATCATCTCGCCCTCGCGGTCGGCGTCGGTGGCAATGACCAGCTCGCGTGCCTCGCCCAGCAGGCGCTTGACCGCCTTGAACTGGCTGGCGGTCTTGGGCTTGACCAGCATCTTCCACTTTTCCGGCACGATGGGCAGGTCGGCCAGCACCCAGCGCTTGTAGCGCTCGTCGTAGGCGTCGGGCGGCGCGGTTTCCAGCAGGTGGCCGATGCACCAGGTCACCGTCACGTCGGTCCCCACCCAGCAACCGTCCCCGCGCCGGTTGGCGCCGAGCACCTTGGCGATATCCTTGGCCTGGGAGGGTTTTTCGCAGAGGTAGAGGCGCATGGCCGTGGCTGTCTTCAGTGGCGGTCGAGTTGCATAGGATGGGGAAACCCTGCGCGTCAGGCAAGCAAAATCTGTATGGATATACAGCATCTTGTTGCCGTGCCGCTGAGCAGGCGACGCGAATCCGTCAGGCCATGGCACGGTGCAACAAATGTAGCACCGGCCCATAGGCCGGGTCGCGCCGCGCGGGCGGCGCTCGATTTCGGACGCGCCGAAAGACTCCCGACATCCACCGGCAAGCCACCCCACCATCCCCGGCTGTGCACCTCGCATCCACACCGAGGATCTTCTGCGCACACCCGGGCCAGCGCAGCCTTGCGGCAGCGGCTACGGGGATTGTGGGGTGAATTCGATGGGTTCGGCGCGAGATAGCGTCGGGGCTCGCGAGCGCATGTCTGGAGAGGTTTGGCGCTCGTGGGATCGAGCGCCGCCCGCGCGGCGCGACCCGGCCTGCGGCCGGTGCTACATTTGTTGCACCGTGCCATGGCCTGAAGGATAGGCGTCACCCCTTCACCCACAACCCCTTCACCCACAACCCCTCGCACAACAACCCCGCGCAATACCGCGCATTGGCGCGGCGCGTATCGGCGTCCACCGTCTCGCGCGCCATCTGGTCGACCATGCCGACAAAACACTTGCCGATCATGTCCGCCGGAATATCGGTGCGGAACAGGCCTATCTGCTGTTCCTTGGCGATGTTGCTGCCGATCCAGCTGGCCATGCCGGCCTTGGTGAGGGTGCAGCCGGGCGGCTGGAAGAAGCCGATCTGGGTCAGGTCGGGGTCCTGGGCCAGGAAGTCGAAGAAGCGCAGGAAACTGGTGGCCACGCTGTCCAGCAGCTCGGCGGGGTGCAGGGCGGTCTTGATCAGCATGGTGCTGATCAGCGCTTCCAGGCGGCGGCGGAACTCGCCGACCAGTTCTTCGTAGGCGGCTTCCTTGCTGTCGAAATAACTATAGAAGGTGGGCTGGGTCAGGCCGCTGGCCTTGACGATGTCGCTGACCTTGGTTTCGTGAAAGCCACGCCGGGCGAACTCGGCGGCGGCGGCACTGCGCAGGCGGGCGTGGGTCTGTTCGCCCTTGGTGAGGGTAGGGGTGGACATGGCGGTTCCGGCAGGGAAATTTTACTTGTGAGTAATGTTACTCAAGAGTAGCCTTTTTGATCAAATGCTACTGGCGAGTATGTTTTCGCCCCTGTGACCTGGAGGTCCACCCATGAAGTTGATCCTGTTCGCCCTGGCCCTGGCGGCCTTCGCCATCGGCACCACAGAGTTTGCGCCCATGGGCCTGCTGCCGGTGATCGCCGATGGCGTGCACGTGTCCATTCCCACCGCCGGGTTGCTGATCAGCGCCTACGCCATTGGCGTGATGGTGGGGGCACCGCTGATGACCCTGCTGCTGGCACCGTACCGGCGCAAGGCCGCGCTGTTGCTGCTGATGGCGATTTTCACCGTCGGCAACCTGCTCTCGGCGGTGGCGCCGGGCTACGACCTGCTGGTGCTGTCGCGGGTGGTCACAAGCCTGGCGCACGGGGCGTTCTTCGGCATCGGTTCGGTGGTGGCGGCCAGCCTGGTGCCGGCCGAGAAGCGCGCCAGCGCCGTGGCCACCATGTTCCTCGGCCTGACCATCGCCAACATCGGCGGGGTACCGGCGGCCACCTGGCTGGGGCAGAACATCGGCTGGCGCATGGCGTTCGCCGCTACCGCAGGGCTGGGCGCGCTGTCCATGCTGGGCCTGGCGCTGTGGCTGCCACGCGGTGAGAGCGGCCAGAAGCCTGACGTGCGCCGCGAGCTGCAGGTACTGGTGCGCGGCGACGTGCTGCGGGCCTTGCTGACCACGGTGCTGGGTGCCGGCGCGATGTTCACCCTGTACACCTACATCGCCGCGGTGATGCAGGACCTGATCCACGCCACACCGACCTTCGTGACCCTGTTGCTGGTCATGATTGGGATCGGTTTCACCGCGGGCAATTATATCGCCGGCAAGCTCGCTCACCGTTCGCTGGAAGGCACGCTGATCGGCGTTCTGCTGGTGATGGCGGCACTGATGCTGGGCATGCCCGCGCTGCTGCAAGGGCAGGTGAGTGCGGTGCTGGTGATGGTGGTATGGGGCGCGTCGGCCTTCGGGCTGGTGCCGCTGGTGCAGGCGCGGGTGATGCAGTCCGCCCACGACGCGCCAGGGCTGGCGTCGTCGGTCAACATTGGCGCGTTCAACCTCGGCAATGGCCTGGGGGCTGCCTTGGGTGGCGGCGTGTTGGCCCTGGGCCTGGGCTACCAATGGGTAGCCCCGGCGGGTGGCGTGCTGGCGCTGGCGGGGCTGTTGCTGGTGGGTTACAACCACTTCCGCGCGCCCGCCCAAGTGGCGCAGCAGGCCTGACTACAGGTTCCAGCGCTTGGACGTCTTGTCCAGGCGCTGGCGCATGGCTTCAAGGTTGGTGGCCAGTTGCAGGGTCAGCAGGCGGAAGCCCTGGGCGTCCTGGCTGGCCGGCACCACGGCGTGCTCGATCTCGGCGCCGCGCTCGGCCTTGCGGGTGAGGCGGTCGGTGGCGCCGGTTTCCAGGGCGCGGGCCATGGCAATCAGCTGACGGTTGATTTGCCGGTGCTCGGGGTGCAGCCAGGCGTGCCAGTCGCTGTGGTCCTTGGGGCGCAGGTTGGACAGCAGCTCCAGGGTGCTGAGGCACAGGCGGAATTGGCCTTGTATTACCTCAAGCTCGGTGAGCGGAATGCGCACCTCCTTGGACACCGACGGCATCAGCGAGCGCAGCTGTACCATGATGCTGTTGAGTTGCGCGGCCAGCTTCACGTGCTCGTCGTCGGTCACCGAATGGCCGTTGAGAATGCGCCCGTAGGCCTTGGCGCAGCCGCGCAGGCCCTTGGCCAGGCTGAAACGCCACGAGTACACCGCGTACAGCGGGATGGCGAAGGAAAACGCCAGCGCCAGCACGATGCCGATCAGAATATCCACCAGCCGCCACAGGCCATCGCTGATGGGATTGTCGCCATGCCCGGCGACAATGAACACGGTAATCGCCGACAACAGCGCGATATAGCCGCCCTTGCCGATGGCGTGGTAGGCGAAGAACCCGCACACCGTGGACATCGCCACGTACGTCAGCCACTGCTCGTGCAGGTAGCTTTGCTGCAGCACCAGCGCCAGGCCGATGGCTGCGCCGATCAGCGTGCCGTAGGCGCGCTCCAGCGACTTGCGGCCAATATTGCCCTGGTGCTGCAGCCCGCCGATCACGATCAGCAGCGTCACCGAGGCCCATTCGCCATGGGGCAGGCTGAGCCCTGTGGTCAGCAAGATGGACGCCAGCAAGCCCACCGCCACGCGGCCGGCGTGGATGTAGCGGGCGTACAGGTAGCGGCGGTGCGGGTCGAGCAGGGGGCGCAGGAACGGTAAGCGGCTGGGGCGCAGTGCCTTCATGGGGGTCCGTGTAGGGCGGTGGGTCGGGGCGCCCATTATGCACCCTTGGCGCACGATTGGGTCCACCGCAAACCCCGTAGCAGCGGCCGGAGGCCGCGTCCGGGGCCCCGCGTTCCACCTGTTACACCGCTGACGCAGTCTTCGGCAGCTGCTACGCCGGGGTCGACACAACCCTTAACACTCCTTTGATTGCCACTTCCCAGGTGCACCCTTACCCTGCGCACCGTCTCCGAAGCCTCGGGGATCAGGTTTGACGACCTGCGCGGAACACTGCAGCACCATACCGCTCGTTTCAGGCCCCTTCGCCTGAGATAAGTGTTATGGCAGCTGCGTGTGGGAGACCTTCGGGTCTGCCGGTTCCGCCCGGTTCGTCAACCTGCACGTAGCTGCCACCCCAAAACTCAACAACCGTGGCAGCCCTTCACCCGCAAGAAGCCTTCGCCATGGATGCACTCGTCGCCACCACCTTTTTCCGCCACCAACTCCCGCTGCGCGCGCTGATGATCGAAGACCAACCCTAGCTGTGCCTGCACGACCTGGGCCGGCTGATGGGCGTGCATTTCGTGGAACGGCGCATCCGCCGCCTGGACGCAGACCAGCACCGCGAGTCATGGGTGCAGGTGGAAGGCGCGTGGAGCAAGCGCCTGCTGGTGAGCGAGACCGGCGCGGTGACCTTGATCATGCACAGCCAGATGCCGGAGAACTGTGCGCTGCGCCAGTGGCTCACGCTGGAGGTGGTGCCCACGCTGCGCTGCAGCGCGCCGGGCGCGGTGCCGGCGGTGACGGCCATGTGCACGCAAGGTGGGCAGGTGAAGGTGTTGTATTGGCAGGATGAGCCGTGGGTTCGGTTGCGTGACATGCCCGATGTGCTGCCCCTTAGCCGGCCGCAGAAAGCCCCGTGGTGGCGGGTGTGGACCTGACCCCGACTGTGGGAGCGGGCTCTGCCCGCGAAGAATACACCGCAGAGTGTCTGGCTTATCACGTCGTTCTTTTCGCGGGCAGAGCCCGCTCCCACGCGAAAAGGGGTATCGATTTTGGCAATACCTGGCCTCCGCCCATCTCGATTGGTTCGCTAGCACACCCCTTCGCTAAGGTATCCGCTGGCCTAAAACCCGGGATGCCCCATGCGCTACCAACGTCTCGACCTCAACCTGCTGGTGGCCCTCGAAGCGCTGCTCAGCGAATGCAACGTCACCCGCGCCGCCGAGCGGCTGAGCCTGGGGCAGTCGGCCACCAGTTCGGCCCTGGGCCGGCTGCGCGAACACTTCAACGACCCGCTGCTGGTGGCCGTGGGGCGGCGGCTGGAACCCACGGCGCGGGCGCGGGCGCTGTTGCCCAAGGTGCGCGAGGCGCTGGCGCTGACCCGCGAGGTGATCGAAGCGCCTGCCGCGTTCGACCCCGGCAGCTGCCAGCGGCGTTTCACGGTGGTGGCCTCGGATTACGTGGCGGCGGTGCTGATGCCGGCGGTCAGCCGAGTGCTGGCGCAGGTGGCGCCGCAGGTGCGCCTGGCCCTGCGCGACCTGCCGCTGCCGCGCGGCGGTGACGTGGTCAGCGAGGCGCTGGACTACCGCCGCAGCGACTGCGTGATTGTGCCCCAGCGCCGGCTCAACAGTGACTACCCCCATGCGCCGCTGCTGGTGGACCAGTGGTGCTGCATTGTCTGCGCCCAGTCGGTGCATGCCCAGGGTTTGAGCCTTACCGCCTACCGCCAGGCGGAGCACGTGGTGCGCGAGTTCGCCGACGGCCGCACTCTGGGCATGGACGCGGCGTTCCTGGCCGAGCAGGGCATCGAGCGCAAAGTGGGCATCACCGTGGAAAGCTTTGCGCTGGTACCCGCGTTCGTGGCCGGCAGCCAGCGCGTGGCCACGCTGTTTCGGCGCCAGGCCGAGCCGTTTGCCAGCGCCCATGGCGTGAAAGTGGTGCCAGCGCCGCTGGCGTTCCCCCAGGCGTTGCAGGTGCTGCAGTGGCACCCTTATCAGCAGGACGACCCGGCCCTGGCTTGGTTCCGCGGCCTGCTGGTGGCGCAGGCCGCGGCGCTGGGTCAGGCCTGAGCGTCGCCGGTGTCGGCCAACAGGCCCGCGCTGTCGATGGCGGCCAGGGCGCAGCGTTCATCGTTGTCGGAGGTGTCGCCGCTGATGCCGATGGCACCCAGCAGCACGCCGTGGGCGTTGCGTATCAGCACGCCGCCGGCCACCGGAACCACCTCGCCGCCGGTGAGGCTGTTGATGGCGTCGAAGAACGCCGGCATGGCCTGGGCGCGGCGCGCCAGTTCGCGCCCGCCCAAGCCCATGCCCAGGCAGCCGCGGGCCTTGCCGGTGGCGATTTGTGGGCGCAGGAAGCTGGCCTGTTCGTGGCGCAGCACGGCCAGCGGGTGGCCGGCGGCGTCCAGCACGGCAGCGGCGAGGGGGCGCAAGCCCAGTTCGCGGCCGCTGGCAATGGCCTGGCTGGCAATCAGGGTGGCGGTGTGCAGGTCGAGGTAGTTCATACGGTCCATTTCCCCAGTTGGGCGACGCGGTCACGGGTGTACAGGTCGGTCCACTTCAGCGAGTTGAAGTCCGAGACCTGCTTGGGGTTGTAGGGGCTGCGCGACAGGTTCACCGGCTGGCCACCCTTGTACACGGCCTTGAAGCGGCTGCGGTCCTGCAGCAGGCGGATGTCGTCCAGCGGCGAGCCGTCCAGCACCAGGAAGTCAGCCTGCTTGCCCACCTCAAGCGTGCCCAGGGTGTTGCCCTTGGGCATGCAGCGCGAACCCACGTTGGTGGCGGCGAACAGCGCCTCGGCAGGGGTGAAGCCCAGGCGCGTGACCAGCAGTTCCAGTTCGCGTGCATGCCACTCGCCGTATGGCGTGACGGCAAAGCCCGAATCGCTGCCGCAGGCGAACGGAATGCCCGCCGCCTTGGCGCGCTTGAGCACCGCCGAGCCCATCTCCAGGGTGCGCGCGCAGTAGCCGGCGTAGCCGGTGGTGATGGCCGGGTCGTGGGGCTGGCAGAAGTCCACGGTGTTCTGCGGGAAGGTCATGGTCGGCGCCAGGATGCTGCCTGATTGCAGCAGCGCCTCGATGCAGTCGTCGTCCATGTAGAAAGCGTGGAACACCAGGTCCACCCCGGCCTTGGCGGCATACAGCACGGCTTCGCGGCCATAGGCGTGGGTAGCCACCTTGCAGCCCAGGCGGTGGGCCTCGTCGACCATCTCTTTGGTTTCATCGGCGGTGAAGGCGGCGATGATCGAGCCGTCGGGGCGGCGGTGGGTGCCGTCCATGGCGATCTTGATCAGGTCGACGCCGTCCTTGGCCTGGGTGCGGATTTCGGCGATGGCTTCGCTGCGGCTGGTGACCAGGCGCGCGGTGAAGAACTCCGGCGCGCCGACGCGGCTGGGGAACCAGTCGTTGAGGCTTTGGCGGTTGGTGATGACCCGGCTGCTGGCGGCCACGCGCGGGCCTTCGAACAACCCGGCGTTGATGGCGTTGCGCACCGAGATGCTCAACTGGCCGCTGTCACCGGGGCAGACCATGCTGGTGACGCCGGCGGCCAGCACGTGCTGGGCGAAGAACATGCCGCGCAGGGCGCGGAATTCGTCGCTGGTCCACAGGTCGATGTCTTCCTCGCTTTGCGCGTTGCCGAACGCAAGGTGGGTGTGCACGTCCACCAGCCCCGGCATCACGAAATGCGTGCCGGCGTCCACCAGGGTATCGCCTGGCTGCGGGGCGGGCGCCTGGCTGGTGGGGCCGACGTAGGTCAGCACGCCGTCTTTGGCGATCAGCGTCTGCTGGGTGCGGGGGGCCAGGCTGGTGCTGTCGAACAGGGTCTTGCAGTGCAGGTGAAGGGCGCTCATCGGGGCGGCTCGCTGTTGTTATGAGTATGGGGCGAGGCTAGCGAGCCTGGGGGGCGTGGGGAAACAGATTGGGTTGATGGCCAGGTATTGAGCGGTTCAATACCTGGGTTGCCGTGGGGTTTTCGGACGCGGCCTGGCGGCCGCTGCTACGGGGCGTGCGTCACGCCGCCAGCGGCTGCTCCAACCCCTGGATAATCCCGCCAATCTGCTCCCGCAACCAGCGGTGCATCGGGTCGCCGTCCATGGTGCGGTGCCACAGCATGAACTCGCGCATCAGCGGGATTTTCACCGGCGTGGGCAAGATGCGCAGCGGCAGGTGTTTGGCGTACAACCGCGCCAGGCGGCCGTGCATGGTGGCCACGCGCTGGGTGCCGATGATCAGCTGGGGCAGGGTGTTGAAGTCGTTGGTGATGACTTCCAGGCGGCGGCTGACGCCGTACTGGTTCATGAACCACTCCTCGATGCTCATGTGCCGGGTGCGGCCGAAGCCCACCGACACATGGCCCAGGTTGATGTACTGCTCCAGGGTCAGGCTGTCGCCGACCTGGGTGTTGCCGTTCCACACGGCGCACACGTGTTCTTCCTCGAACAGCAGCTGGGAAGGGTGGTCTTCGAGCACGTAGCGCTCGGGCACGATCATCAGGTCCACCTCGCCGCGCACCAGCAGTTCGCTGGAGTTGTCACCCGGGCCGAGCATTTCGAAGGTGATGAACGGCGCTTCCTGGCTGATTTTCTCGATCACCTGGGCCAGCAGCACGCTGATCAGGTAGTCGGAGGTCACCAGGCGGAAGTGGCGTTTGCTGGTGGACGGGTCGAAGGCCGGCTTGCTGGTGATGGACGAGCGAATTTTCAGCAGCACGTCACGTACTGGCTCCATCAGTTCCAGGGCATAGGGCGTGGGTTGCATCTTGCGCCCCACCTGCACCAAAAGTTCGTCTTCGAAATAGCTGCGCAGGCGCCCCAGCACGCCGCTGGTGGCGGACTGGGTCATGTGCAGGCGCTCGGCGGCGCGGGTGATGTTTTGCTCCTCGAGCAGGATGTCGAGGGCGACCAACAGGTTCAAGTCCAGGTGGTTGAAGCGCATGGCTTGTGCTCACGGTTTCTTGTAGTTGTTTTCTCGATACCTTCGCGGCAAACCATCAGCGCGTCAAGCCTGGCCACAGGTATCGCGAACGCCGATACATGCCATCCCCACACACGATTAGTAAGCTGCCAAGGCCGGCGCCACTCTGTGCCGCATCCCGGGCTGCCGGGCATGCCACCGGCCGCCGAGCGCGGCCCAATCATAATTTCAATGGAGTGGTCTGCATGAATATCCTTGGCCTTGATGCCGTGGTTTTTGGCGTCGACGACGTGCCCGCCTGCACCGCTTGCCTCACCGACTACGGCCTGGTGCCGGTAGGCGTCAGCGAGCAGGGCGGGCGCTTTGAAGCGTTGGACGGCACGGCGGTGGTGATCCGCCGCTTTGACGACCCGACGCTGCCGGCGGCCATCGGCCCGGCGCCGTCGCTGCGCGAAACCGTGTACGGGGTGGCCAGCGCCGCCGACCTGGATGCCATCGAAGACGAACTGGGCCGCGACCGCGCGGTGCACAAGGACGCCGATGGCACCCTGCACAGCGTCGACGACATGGGCTTTGCCATCGCCTTCCAGCTCAGCGTGCGGCGCCCCTACAACGCCAGCGCCGACCTCACCAACGCCCCTGGCAGCGCGCCGCAGCGGCCGCTGAACCAGATCGGCATCAGCCCCGACATGCCCGCCGCGCCGCGCAGCCTGTCCCACGTGGTGTATTTCGTGCCCGATTCCGCCAAGGCCGAGGCGTTCTACCACCGGCTGGGCTTCCGCACCACTGACCGTTTCGTCGGCGTGGGGCCGTTCATGCGCCCGGCAGGTTCCGACGACCACCACAGTTTGTTCATGATCCAGACCCCGCCGCACATGAAGGGCTGCGAGCACTTCACCTTCCACCTGGGCAGCGGCACCGAAGTGCTGCTGGCCGGCACCCGCTTCGCCGCCAAGGGCTGGACCAGCTTCTGGGGCCCGGGCCGCCACCTGCTGGGCTCCAACTGGTTCTGGTACTTCAACAGCCCGCTGGGCTGCCACATCGAGTACGACGCCGACATGGACAAGCACGACGACGAATGGGCCGCGCGCCAGGCGCCAATGTCCGCCGACAACTCGCAGCTGTTCCTGTTTGCCGGCCGCGAGAAATGGGCGCCGGGCGGCCCGCCAGCCAAGCAGGGCTGAGCCATGGCCATTGCCCTGTGCCCGGCCGGCCAGTTGCTGGAAGGCCAGGCCCGCGGCTTCGACCCGCACGGGGCGGGCAGCGACACCGTATTTGCCCTGCGCCACGCAGGCGTGGTGCGGGTGTACCGCAACAGCTGCCCGCACCTGGACGTGCCGCTGGAGTACCGCAAGGACCGCTACCTGTCCGCCGATGGCCAGCGAATCATCTGCTATGCGCATGGCGCGCAGTTCGCTCCGCACAGCGGCGAATGCCTGCATGGGCCGTGCCGGGGCTTGCATCTGGAGGCCCTGGCGCACCGCATCGAAGACGGTTGGCTGATGCTTGAACAATTTTGAAAACGTGGGCGGCCAGGTATCGCGATCGGCGATACATCGCATCCGAACATGCGATTAGTCAAATCCCTGGCCAGCCCCGAAGCTCATTGCACGACCTTGGAGACAATAATGACTCATCCATCGATCGAAACACCGTTTGCCCTGGGCACCTTTTCCGCTGCCGGCAGCCCGCGCTTCGCAGGCCTTGTGGTCGCCGACCGAGTGATTGCCGTGGCTGCCCTGGCGCACCTGGCCGAACTGCGCGGCGCCCACAGCGTGCTGGGCCTGCTGGAACACTGGGAGCACAACTTCGCCCAACTCGACCGCCTGGCCCGGCAATTGGCCGCCGACCCGCAGGGCCTGCAGTTCCTCACGCTTGACCAGGTGCAGTACCACGCACCGGTGGACCTGCCGCGGCAGATCTTCTGCTCGGGTGCCAACTACCACAAGCACGTGGTGGACCTGATCGTCGACGACCCGCAGTTCGAAACCGACGGCATGGACAACACCCAGCGCCGCGCCTACGCCGTGGAACTGATGAACAAGCGCGCCCGCGACGGCAAGCCGTTCGTGTTCAACAAGGTGGCCTCCAGCGTTACCGGGCCGTTCGACCCGATCATCATTCCGGCTGGCAGCAAGAAGCCTGACTGGGAGCTGGAACTGGGTGTGGTCATCGGCAAGCCGGCACGCCGCGTCAGCCGCGAAAATGCCCTGGACCACGTGGCCGGCTACGTGGTGGTCAACGACCTCACCGAGCGCACCAAGGTGTTCCGCCCCGACATCCCGCAAATGGGCATGGACTGGCTGAGCAGCAAGAACGCGCCGACCTTCCTGCCCATGGGCCCGTACCTGGTACCTGCCGCCTACGTCGGCAACCCCCAGGAGCTGCAACTGACCCTGCGCCTGAACGGCCAGGTAATGCAGGACGAAAGCACCGCCGACATGATTTTCGACGTGGCGCGCATCATCGAATTCATTTCCCAGAGCGTGCAACTGCTGCCCGGCGACCTGATCTGCAGCGGCTCGCCCTCGGGCAATGGCACCCACTACAACCGCTTCCTGCAAGCCGGTGACCTGATGGAAGGCACCATCGCCAAGCTGGGCACCCAGCGCAACCCCTGCGTCGACGAACGCTGACAGCACGCCAACAAGAACAAGACGGAGCATAACCATGACAGCAGTGAGCAAAGTCCTGATAGTGGGCGGTGGCATCGGCGGCCTGTGCGCGGCCATCGCCCTGCGCCGCAAGGGCATCGACGTCGACCTGGTGGAACTGAAGGCGCAGTGGACGGTGTACGGCGTGGGCATCATCCAGCAGTGCAACGTGGTGCGCGAGATGGCTCGGCTGGGCGTGCTCGACGGCTACCTGGGCGCGGCGTTCCCGTTCGAGGACGTGGCCCTTTACAACGCCTGCGGCCACACCTTGGCGCGCATTCCCGGGCAGCGCCTGGCCGGCCCGCAGTACCCGGCCAACGTCGGTATTTCGCGCCTGGCGCTGCACCAGGTGCTGAGCACCACCGCAGTGGAGCTGGGCACGCGCATTCGCCTGGGCACCAGCGTCGAGGCGCTGGTGCAGGACGCCGAAGGGGTCGACGTGACGTTCACCGATGCAAGCCAGGGCCGCTATGACCTGGTGGTGGGCGCCGACGGCCTGTTCTCCAAGGTGCGCACCCTGCTGTTCGGCGACACCTACACGCCGCGCCACACCGGCCAGTCGGTATGGCGCCACAACTTCAAGCGCGACCCGGCCATCGACCACCTGGCCAACTACCTGGGCCCGGACGGTAACGCCGGCCTGTGCCCGCTGGCCGACGACCTGATGTACCTGTACCTCACCAGCTACGAACCGGGCAACCCGTGGATGGACAGCGCCACCCTGGCCACCGAGATGCGCAAGCGCCTGGGCGCCTTTACCGGCCTGATCGGTGAGCTGCGCGAGCAAATCACCGACAGCAGCCAGGTGGTCTACAAGCCCATGGAAGTGGTGTTCGTCAGCGAGCCTTGGTACCGCGGCCGCGTGCTGCTGATCGGCGACGCTGCCCACGCCACCACGCCGCACCTGGGGCAGGGCGCCGGCATGGCCATCGAGGACGCCGTGGTGCTGGGCGAGCTGCTGGGTGCACAGGGCGGGCAAGGTGTCGACGCCTTGCTGCAGCAATTCATGCAGCGCCGTTATGAGCGCTGCAAGTTCATCAGCGAAAGCTCGATCCTGGCCGGCGACAAGGAAATCGAGCACGACCACGGCTTTGACCGCGTGGGGCTGGTGCGCAAGATGCTGGCGTTGACCGCCGAAGAGATCTGACCGCCGCCTTGTGACACGACCGCGCCCCACGCTGGGCGCGGCGAACCTGATAACAAGAACAACAGATGAGGTTTTCCCATGGTACGTCTGCACTTAACCGTGCCGCACCGCGCGCACCCGCCGTTCGCCTTGAGCCTGATGATGTTCGGCCTGCTGGCGGGCAACGCCCAGGCCTTTCAGTTCGACAGCGGCAACCCCGACATCAGCACCCGCTGGGACAACACCCTGAAGTACAGCGCCGCCTGGCGCACCGAGGGCCGCAGCGACAAGCTCACCACCGGCGCCGCCGCGGTGAACAGTGACGACGGCGACCGCAACTTCAGCGGCGGCATGATCTCCGACCGCCTGGACCTGCTGTCCGAGTTCGACATCAGCTACAAGAACGTCGGCGCCCGGGTGAGCGGCGCGGCCTGGTACGACGATGTCTACAACAAGAGCAACGACAACAACTCGCCGGGCACCAACAACAGCACCTCGGTGGACTACGACCACTTCACCGACCAGACCCGTAAGCTGCACGGCCGCGAGGGCGAGATTCTCGACGCCTTCATCTACGGCAAGGCCGACTGGGGCGACATGCCGGTGTCCGGGCGTATCGGCCAGTACGCCATGCAGTGGGGCGAAAGCCTGTTCTACGGCATGAACGGCATCGCCGGCGGCATGGCCCCCATCGACGTGGTCAAGGGCCTGTCGGTGCCCAACACCCAGTTCAAGGAACTGATTCGGCCGGTGCGGCAGGTGTCCGGGCAGTTCCAGCTGACCCCGGACGTGTCGGTGGGCGCTTACTACCAGTTCGAGTGGGAGGCCAACCGCTTGCCAGCGGCCGGTAGCTACTTCTCCAGCTTCGACAGCATCGGCAGCGGCAACGAGCGCCTGTTCGCAGGCGACGCAGTGATACCCGGCGGCCAGCCGCTGGCGTTCTACAGCGGCGGCAACAAGAACGCCCAGGACTCCGGGCAGGGCGGTGTGCAGATCAAGTGGCGCACCGAAACCGTGGACTATGGCGTGTACGCCATCCGCTTCCATGACAAGAGCCCGCAGCTGCTGGTGCGCCCGGACTTCGCCAACCTCAACCCGGTCACCGGCCAGGCCGGCGAGTACTACTGGGTATACCCCGAAGGCATCGAGGCGTTGGGCGCAAGCTTCTCCACCACCGTCGACCAGTTCAACATCGCGGGCGAGCTGTCCACCCGCTGGCACCAGCCGCTGGCCTCCACCAACCAGCGCACGCTGCTGGCCGGTGAAAGCATTTCCAACGACGCCGACGACGCCCTGTACGCCACCGGCCACACCCTGCACGCCAACCTGTCGTGGCTGGCCAGCTTCGGGCCGACGTTCGTGGCGCTGGAGTCGAGCTTTATCGGCGAGCTGGCGTGGAACCGCACCCTCAGCGTCACCCGCAACCCCGACGCCGTGGACCCCAACGCCACCCGCGACGCCTGGAGTGTGCGCACCGTGTACGAGCCCATGTACCGGCAGTTCTTCCCAGGCATGGACGTGAGCATTCCCGTGGGCATCAGCTACACCCATGGCGCCTCCGAGGCGCTGGGCACGCAGTTTGGCAGCAACCGCGGCGGTGACATGAACATCGGTATCAAGGGCAACTACCTCAACACCTGGAACCTGGGCCTGACCTACACCCACTACTACGGGCCGGCCAACACCTTTCTCGATGAAAACAACAACTACACCTTCGAACAGTCGCTAAAGGACCGGGATTTCGTGGCCTTCAGCGTCAGCCGTACTTTCTGAACCGAGGATCAGTCGATGAAACCCATGACCTTGCTGCTTACTGCCCTGGCGTCGTCGTTGCTGCTGGCCCAGGGCGTGATGGCCGCCGTTCCCGCCAGCGAAGCCGACACCCTGAAGACCACCCTCACGCCCCTGGGCGCCACCCGCGCCGGCAACGCCGACAACAGCATCCCGGCCTGGAACGGCGGCCTGACCCAGGCCGACCCGGCCTACAAAGACGGTGGCAAGCGCGGCGACCCCTTCGCCACGGAAAAGCCACTGTTCACCATCACCGCGCAGAACGCCGCCCAGTACGCCGACAAGCTCTCGGCCGGCACCCTGGCGATGTTGAAGAAATACCCCGGCAGCTACCACCTCGACGTGTACCCCACGCACCGCACCGCCGCCGCGCCGCAAGCGGTGTACGACGCCACCTACAAGAACGCCATCAACGGCACGCTGGTGGACGGCGCCGCCGGCCCCATGCCGCAGAACGCCCAGGGCGGTATTCCGTTCCCGATTCCGAAGAACGGCGCCGAGGCCATCTGGAACCACCTGCTGCGCTGGCGCGGGGCGTCCTGGCACGCCGATTTCACTCAGTACCTGACCACCGCCGACGGCAAGCATGTACTCACCAACGACTCCAGAGCCGACCTGCAGATGCCTTGGTACCTGCCCGATGGCGGCCAGAAGGACGGGGTGTTCTGGACCATCCGCATGACCAACGACGGCCCACCGCTGCGCGCCGGCGAGGCCATCACCGGCCGCGAGAACATCAACGCCAACAATGCCGGCGTCTGGACCTACCTGCCAGGCCAACGCCGGGTGCGCCGCCTGCCCAACGCCTGCTGCGACACGCCGACACCGGCCACCGCCGGGGTGATGAGCTTCGACGAGCTGTACGTGTTCAACGGCCGCATCGACGGTTTCGACTGGAAACTGGTGGGCAAGAAGGAGCTGTACATCCCCTATAACTCGAACAAGGTGTTCACCGCCGCCAACCCCACCGACCTGTTGGGCGAGCACCACCTCAACCCTGCCGACATTCGTTGGGAACTGCACCGCGTGTGGGTGGTGGAAGCCACGCTCAAGCCTGGCAAGCGCCACGTGATGCCGCGCAGCACTTACTACCTGGACGAGGACACCTGGGCCGCCGTGCTCGGCGAGCGCTACGACGCGCAGAACCAGCTGGCCAAGGCGCTGTGGACAACCCCGGTGGTGCTGCCCGACATGCCCGGTGTGGTGACCCTGACCAACGGCTTCTACGACCTGCTGTCCGGGGCCTGGTTCACCGGTGACATCTTCGCCGGCAAGAACGAGCAGTACCGCGTGGTGCAGGCCTACAAGGACTCGGTGTTCACCCCCGATGCCCTGGCCGGCGAAGGTGTGCGCTGAGATGAAGCGCACCTTGTTGATCAGCGCAATGTGCCTGGCGCTGGCCGGGCAGGGCGCCCACGCCGCCGACGTGCTGGCCCAGCCGGCGGTGCAGTCGGCCCAGGCGCTGCACGCGGTGCTGCTGGGTATCGGTCGGGCCGGTGCGCGGCTGGTGGCGGTGGGCGAACGCGGCACCGTGCTGCTGTCGGACAACAACGGCGCCAGCTGGCGCCAGGCCCAGGTGCCGGTGAGCACCAGCCTGACCGCCGTGCAGTTTGTCGACGGCCAGCAGGGCTGGGCCGTGGGCCACGGCGGCGTGGTGCTGCACAGCCGTGACGGCGGCGAGCATTGGCAACTGCAGCTGGATGGCCGCAAGGCCGCGGCGCTGGAGTTGGCTGCGGCGCAGCAGGACGGCAATCCCCAGCGCCTGGCCGCCGCGCAACGGCTGGTGGCCGATGGTGCCGACAAGCCACTGCTGGCCCTGAGCTTCAGCGACGCGCGCCATGGCCTGGTGGTCGGCGCCTACGGCCTGGCCTTGGCCACTGATGACGGCGGTGCCACCTGGAGCAGCTGGGCCGGGCGCCTGCCCAACCCGCAAGGCCTGCACCTGTACGCGGTGGCGCAGCGCGGCGGCGAGCTGTGGCTGGCCGGCGAGCAGGGCCTGGTACTGCATTCGGGCGACGGCGGCCAGCACTTCGCGGCGCTGCCCAGCCCCTATGACGGCAGCTTCTTCAGCCTGGCGCTGCTGCCCGGTGGCGAGGTGCTGCTGGGCGGCCTGCGCGGCCACCTGTTCAGCCTCAAGGGCGACAGCTTCAACGAAATCAGCAACCCGCTGCCGGTGTCCATCAACGCCGCCTGGGTCAGCGACCGGCGCTTGCTGCTGGTCAACCAGGCCGGCGCAGTGCTACAGGGCCAGCTCGACGGCAGCGGCCTTGCGCCCTTGCCACTGGCGGCCGGCGCGCCCTTGGCGGCAGTGGCCGAGGCCAGCGATGGCGGCCTGGTGGGCGTTGGCTTCGCCGGCCCGCTGCGCCTGAGTTCGGCGCCCACCCAGTCTTTAGCGGAGTAAGCCCATGCATGCCCCCAGCTCTTCCCAGGCGGCGCCGCACAGCGGGCGCCTGGCCGATTTCGACAGCCGTTCCGGCTCACTGCTGGAACGTGCGTTGTTCAACCACCGGCGCATCGTGCTGCTGTTGTGCCTGCTGGCCACCATCGTGCTGGGCTGGCAGGCCACGCGCCTGACCCCGAACGCCAGCTTCGAGAAGATGATCCCCAGCGACCAGCCCTTCATCGCCAACTACCTGGCCCACCGCCAGGAGCTTTCCGGGCTGGGCAACGCCGTGCGCATTGCGGTGATCAACCGCCGTGGCAGTGTGTACGACAAGGAATACCTGCACACCCTGCAGCAGCTCAACGACGAGGTATACCTGTTGCCCGGCGTTGATCGCGCCTACATGAAGTCGCTGTGGACCCCGGCCACGCGCTGGGTGGGCGTCACCGAGGAAGGCCTGGAAGGCGGCCCGGTGATCCCCGACAACTACGACGGCAGCGCCGCCAGCCTGGAGGCACTGAAGCGCAACGTGGAACGCAGCAACGAGATCGGCCAGCTGGTGGCGTTCGACCAGCAGTCGAGCATCCTCTACGTGCCGCTGCTGGCCACCACCGCCGACGGCAAGGCCCTGGACTACAGCGCCCTGGCCCAGCGCCTGGAGGCCCTGCGCGCCAAGTACCAGGGGCAGGGCATCGAGATCCGCATCACCGGTTTTGCCAAGGTGGTGGGCGACCTGATCGACGGCCTGCGCCAGATCCTGCTGTTCTTCGCCGCCGCCATCGCCATTACCGCCGTGGTGCTGTACGGCTACACCCGCTGCCTGCGCAGCACCGCGCTGGTGATGAGCTGTTCGCTGGTGGCGGTGGTGTGGCAGCTGGGGCTGCTGCCGCTGCTGGGCTTCGAGCTGGACCCGTATTCAGTGCTGGTACCCTTCCTGGTGTTCGCCATTGGCATGAGCCATGGCGCGCAGAAAATGAACGGCATCATGCAGGACATCGGCCGCGGCATGCACCGCCTGGTGGCGGCGCGCTTCACCTTCCGCCGGCTGTTCATGGCCGGGCTGACGGCGCTGCTGTGCGACGCCGTGGGCTTTGCGGTGCTGATGATCATCAAGATCCAGGTCATCCAGGACCTGGCGCTGATCGCCAGCCTGGGCGTGGCGGTGCTGATCTTCACCAACCTGATTCTGCTGCCGGTGCTGCTCTCCTATGTGGGCGTCAGCGGCACGGCGGCCACGCGCAGCCTGCGTGGTGAAGCCGCCGATGCCGCGGGGGCGGTGCGCCACCCGGCCTGGCGTTTTCTCGACCTGTTCACCCAGCGCCGCTGGGCCAGCGCCTGCGTGCTGGTGGCCGCGTTGCTGGCAGTGGGCGGCTACCTGGTCAGCCTGCACCTGAAGGTCGGCGACCTGGACGCCGGCGCGCCGGAGCTGCGCGCCGACTCGCGCTACAACCAGGACAACGCCTACCTGACCGCGCACTACGGCGCCAGCAGCGACGTGTTCGCGGTGATGGTCAAGACGCCGCCGGGGGGCTGCTCCAGCTACGACACCCTGCAGCGCGTGGACAACCTCGACTGGCAGCTGCGCGGCCTGCCAGGCGTGGACTCCACCAACTCGCTGGCCTTGCTCAACCGCCGCGTGCTGGTGGGCCTGTCGGAAGGCAACCCGCGCTGGTACGAGCTGCTGCCCAACCAGGCCACGCTGAACATGGTCACCGCCGGTGCGCCGCGCGGGCTGTACAACGAAGACTGCAGCCTGCTGACCGTTTACGCCTACCTCACCGATCACAAGGCCGACACCCTGGGCCGCGTGGTGGCCAGCGTGCAGGCCTTCGCCAAGGCCAACGACAGCGACCAGGCGCAGTTCCTGCTGGCGGCCGGCAGCGCCGGTATCGAGGCGGCCACCAACATCGTCGTCAAGCAGGCCAGTCATGAAATGCTCTGGTGGGTGTACGGCGCCGTGGTGCTGTTGTGCCTGATCACCTTCCGTTCCTGGCGCGCGGTGCTGTGCGCGGTGCTGCCGCTGATGCTCACCTCGATCCTGTGCGAGGCGCTGATGGTGTGGCTGGGTATCGGCGTCAAGGTCGCCACCTTGCCGGTGATCGCCCTGGGCGTGGGCATTGGCGTCGACTACGCGCTGTACGTGATGAGCATCGTGCTGGCGCAGATGCGCGCCGGCGCCAGCCTGTCCCAGGCCTATTATCAGGCCCTGCAGTTCACCGGCAAAGTGGTGATGCTCACCGGCGTGACCCTGGCCATAGGCGTGGGCACCTGGATGTTCTCGCCCATCAAGTTCCAGGCCGACATGGGCGTGCTGCTGGCGTTCATGTTCGTCTGGAACATGGTGGGGGCGCTGATTCTGCTGCCGGCGCTGGCCTACTTCCTTCTTCCGCACAAGCGCCAGCCGCAGGCACAGGCCGTGGCCCGGCCAGTGCCGGAAAACGCCGAGAAACCCCGCCCGTTGAGCCTGGAGGTGGTGCATGAACGCTGATCGCCAACCGCGTTTGCCACAGTCGTTGTTGCTGCTGCTGGGCAGTTGCCTGCCCGTGCTGGGCGCAGTGCTGCTGGCGCCCGTGCTGCCGCGCATGCAGGCGCATTTCGTCGACACCCCGGGGGTTGCGGTGCTGGTGCCTATTGCCCTGACGTTGCCGGCGCTGGTGGTGGCACTGTTGGCGCCGTTCGCCGGCATCATCGCCGACCGGGTGGGGCGCAAGCCGCTGCTGCTGTGGGCCATGGCCTTGTACACGCTGTGCGGCACGCTGCCGCTGTGGCTACAGTCGCTGCCGGCCATCGTCGCCAGCCGCGCCGGCATCGGCCTGGCCGAGGCGGCAATCATGACCGGCTGCACCACGCTGATGGGCGACTACTACAGCGGCGCCCGGCGCGAGCGGCTGTTTGCCCTGCAGATGGTCGCCACTTCGCTGTCGGCGGCGCTGTTCATGGGCCTGGGCGGGCAACTGGGGCAGGACAACTGGCGCGCGCCGTTTGCCCTGTACGCAGTGGGGCTGGTGTTCCTGCCGCTAATGGCCCGGCTGCTATGGGAGCCCGTGGCCCCGGTGCAGGCCCAGCGCCATGCCGCCGGCCTGCCGTGGCGCGCCCTCGGCCCGCTGTACCTGCTGGCGCTGCTAGCCGGCGCCAGCCTGTTCATCGTGCCGGTGCAGGCCGGCTTCATCCTCAACCTGCTGGGCATCGACGCCCCGCAGCAGATCGGCCTGGCCATGGGCGGCAACCAGCTGGGCGTGGTGGCCGGCGCCTTGAGTTTCCGACTGATCGGTCGCATTGCCCCGGCGCGGCTGTTGCTGTTGGCCTTCCTGCTGGCCGGCTGCGGCGGCGTGTTGATGGGCAGCGCCAACAGTCACCTGCAAGTGGTGGTGGCGGTGGTCATCAACGGCCTGGGCATCGGCCTGATGCTGCCCACCGTGATCACCTGGATCATGGCCCAGGTGGGCTTCAGCCAGCGTGGGCGGGCTACCGGGCTGTTCACTGCGGCCATTTTTGCCGGCGAGTTCGTCAGCCCCTTGCTGGTGCTGGCCATCAGTGGCGGCAACCTGGCGGCGGTGCCCCATGCGGTGCTGCTGGTGGGCCTGCTGCAAGGGGTGGTGGCGCTGGGCTGCCTGGCGGTGCCGCGGTTCAGTGGCGCGCGTTTGCAAGGAGAGCATGCGTGAAACTATTCGATCTCAGCGGCCAGGTGGCCCTGATTACCGGCGCCACGCGTGGCATCGGCCTGGCCATTGCCCGTGCCTATGGGCAGGCGGGCGCGCGGCTGGCCATCAGCAGTGAAAACCCCGAGGACTGCCGCCAGGTGGCGGCGCAACTGGCCGAGGAGGGCATCGACGCTTGGCCCCTGGCTGCCGACATGGGCCAACAGGCTCACGTACAAGCGTTGGCCGAAGGTGTACTGGAGCATTTCGGCCAGTTGGACATCCTGGTGTGCAACGCCGGCATCGCCCCGCACATGGGGCCGCTGGCCAGTGCCAGCGACGCCCAGTGGCAGGCCACCCTGACGGTGAACCTGCAGAGCGCCGTGTGGCTCACCTCGGCGCTGATCCCGGCGCTGGTGGCCCGCGGCGGCGGCAGCGTGGTGCTGATGGCCAGCATCGCCGGCGTGCGCGGCAACCGTGGCCTGGGCCTTTATGGCCTGTCGAAGGCGGCGCTGGCGCAGTTGGCGCGCAACCTGGCGGTGGAGTGGGGGCCGAGCAACGTGCGGGTCAACGCCATCAGCCCCGGGGTGGTGCAGACCGAATTCGCCCGACCGCTCACCGACCAGCCGGCAGTGATGGACAAGCGCCTGGCGCTGACACCCCTGCGGCGCGTAGGCAGGCCCGAGGAAATAGCCGCCGTGGCGCTGCTGCTGGCCGCCCCCGGCGGCGCTTTCATCACCGGCCAGAACCTGATTGTCGACGGTGGCACCACCATCGGCGACGGCAACTGAACAAGGAATTCCCCGATGCAGACGCTTCCTGCTTTCAAGCGCGTAGTCACCGGCCACGACGCCAGCGGCAAGGCCACCGTGGCCATCAGCGGCCCCACCCCCAGCGTGTTTGCGCTGCAGGCGGTGCCCGGCACGGTGTTCCATGAAATCTGGAACACCGGCGCTGCGCCTGCGCTGATCGACAACGGCGACGACGCCACCCTTAAACCCCTGCAACTGAGCCCCAGCGCCCTGGGCAGCCTGATCCGCGTGGTGGATATCCCGCCCGACAGCGTGCAGAACGCGGTGACCGCCGAAGCCGCCGCCCAGGCCTTCGCCGAGATCGGCCAGGCCCACGCCGGTACCGGCAACGGCGACAGCCGCCACCGGCTGATGCACCGCACCGAAACCGTCGACTACGGCATTGTCACCGAAGGCGAGGTGTGGCTGGTGCTCGATGACCAGGACGTGCACCTGACCCGCGGTGACGTGGTGGTGCAGCGCGGCACCAACCACGCCTGGAGCAACCGTACCGAGCACATGGCGCGCATGGTGTTCATTCTGCTGGACGGGCAATTCGCAGAAGGAATAGCACCATGAAGCTGGCAACCCTGAAAGATGGCAGCCGTGACGGCCGGCTGGTGGTGGTGTCCCGCGACCTGAGCCGCTATGTGTGCGCCAGTGCCATCGCCGTCACCCTGCAACAGGCGGTGGATGCCTGGGCCAGTTGCGCGCCGCAGTTGCAGGCGCTGGCCTGGCTGTTGGAAGAGGGCCGTGCGCCCGGTGCGCAGCCGTTCGACCCAAGCCAGGCGATGGCGCCGTTACCACGGGCTTACCAATGGTGCGACGCCTCGGCATTTCTCAACCACGGCACGCTGATGCAGAAAGCTTTCAACCTCGACCCCATCGAAGGTGTCGAGCGTATCCCGTTGATGTATCAAGGTGCTGGGGATGATTTTCACGGTGGCCGTGACGACCTCAAGCTGCCCAGCGAAGCCCAGGGCATCGACTTCGAAGGCGAGTTCGTGGTGCTGGTGGACGACGTGCCACTGGGTTGCCCGGCCGAGGCGGCGGCCGGTCACATCAAGCTGGTGCTGCAGGTCAACGACGTCAGCCTGCGCGCGCTGGCACCACGGGAGATGCTCACCGGTTTTGGTTTTCTGCAGGCCAAGCCATCCTCCAGCTTCGCCCCGGTGGCGGTCACCCCTGATGAACTGGGCGACGCCTGGGCCGAGGGGCGGGTGCAGCTGCCGTTGCACGTGCAGCGCGACGGCGAGTGGTTCGGCCACCCCCACGGCGGCGAGATGAATTTCAGCTTCGGCCAGTTGGTCGCCCATGCCGCGCTGACCCGCCGGCTGGGGGCGGGCACCCTGGTAGGTTCGGGCACCGTATCGAATAAAGACCGATCGGTCGGTTCGGCCTGCATCGCCGAGCGCCGGGCCATCGAGATGATCGAGCACGGCAGCGCCCGCACCGGCTTCCTGCGCTTTGGCGAGCGGGTGCGCATGGAGGTCATCGGGCTGGACGGCCAATCGGTGTTCGGCGCCATCGACCAGCGCGTGGTAGCGGCCCATGAGTGACGGCAACGGCCTGCGCGTGCTGGTCACCGGCGCCAATGGCTTCCTCGGGCAACTGCTGGTCAAGCGCCTGCTGGCGGCGGGTAGCCTGCGCGGGCAGGCTATCGGCACCTTGCTGTTGCTGGACATGAACCTGGAGGGCATCGCTGCGGATCCGCGCTTGCGTTTGCACCCCGGCAGCGTCACTGACCCGGCGCTGGTGCGGCGGGTGCTGGCCGATGGCATCGACGTGGTGTTCCACCTGGTGAGCATCGCCGGGGGCGCCGCCGAGCGCCAGTACGAGCTGGGCTACGAGGTGAACCTGCAAGCCAGCCTGGAATTGCTGCAGCAGCTGCGCAACCGCGCGCGGCCGCCGGTGCTGGTGTTCGCCAGCAGCGTGGCGGTGTACGGCGCAGGCCTGCCGGCGCGGCTGGACGAGCAGGCGCCCGCGCAGCCGCAGCTGTCCTACGGTGCACACAAGCGCATGGTGGAAATTGCCCTCAGCGACCTGGCCCGCCGCGGCGAAGTGGACGGCCGTGCGCTGCGCCTGCCGGGCATCGTCGCCCGGCCGCACAGCCACCATGGCCTGCGCTCGGCGTTCATGAGCGAGTTGATGCGGTGTGTGGCGGCCGGCGAGCCCTACGAATGCCCGGTGTCGGCGGCGGCCACGGCGTGGTGGATGTCGGCGCGTTGCTGCGTCAACAACCTGCTGCGCGCCGCCGAGCTGCCCTTGGCCAGCGATGCGCCCCGGGTGTGGCAGCTGCCGGTGTTGCACCTTTCCATCGGCCAGGTGCTGGATGCCCTGGCCGAACGCTTCGGCGAAGCCAGCCGCGCGTTGGTCAGCTTCCGCCCGGACGCCCAGCTGGAAGCCCAGTTCGGCCGCCAGCCACCGCTGAAAACCCCACAGGCGCGGGCGCTGGGCCTGCGCCATGACGGCAGCGCCGCCGCCCTGGTGCGCAATGCCCTGGAATTGACCGTTGCGGCGCGCCGCCCTGCACAAGGAAGCCCTTGCCATGAAGCCTGAACGCCGTCTGATCGACTTGTCGGTGACCCTCGAAAACAACCCCTACACCGACCCGCCGCCGTTGCTGCCGCGCATCGAGTACACCGACCACCAGCAGGGCTGGCCGGAAATGGCCGCGATGTTCCCCGGGCTGACGCTTGAGGACATGCCCGGCCAGGAGGCCTGGGCCGCCGAGCGCCTGGTCATCACCACCCACAGCGGCACCCACATGGACGCGCCCTGGCACTACGCCTCGACCACCGACGGCGGCAAGCCAGCCTGGGGCATCGACGAGCTGCCGCTGGAATGGTGCCTGCAGCCGGGGGTGAAGCTGGACTTTCGCGGCTTCGCCGATGGCCACGTGATCACTGCCGCCGAGGTCGAGGCTGAGCTGGCGCGCATCGGCCACGTGCTGCAACCGCTGGACATCGTGCTGGTGAACACCCGCGCCGGCAGCCTGTTCGGCCAGCCCGGCTACCTGGACGCCGGCGTGGGCATGGGCCGCGAGGCCACCCTGTACCTGCTGGACCGCGGCGTGCGTGTGGTGGGCACCGATGCCTGGAGCTGGGACGCGCCGTTCAAGTACACCCGCGAACGCTTCGCCGCCACCGGCGATGCGGCGTTGATCTGGGAAGGGCACAAGGCGGGCCGCGACATCGGCTACGGGCAGATGGAAAAACTGGCGAACCTTGAGCAACTGCCGGCCACCGGCTTCGAGGTGTCGTGCTTCCCCTACAAGATCAAACACGCTTCGGCCGGTTTCGTCCGCGCCGTGGCCATTATCACTGCCTGAGTATTTCCCATGACTGAACTTGTACTGTTCAACGCCGGCGTATCCACCTGCAGCCAGCGCGTACGCTTTGTGCTGGCCGAAAAAGGCCTGGCCTACACCGACCAGCGCCTGCGCCTGGACCAGGGCCAGCACCTGACCCCCGAATACCTGGCCATCAACCCCAACGGCCTGCTGCCGGCGCTGACCCACGACGGCCAGGTGGTGGTGGACTCCAGCGTGATCAACGAATACCTCGACGAGGTGTTCCCCACGCCGCAGCTGGTTCCCGCCAACCCGCTGCAACGGGCGCACATGCGCGCCTGGGTGCAATACCTGGACGAGGTGATGACCCCGGCCATTCGCTACCCTTCGTTCCAGCAGTTCTTCGGCGGTGGCTTGCGCAACATGAGCACCGAACAGCGCCAGGGCTTCGCCAACCGCCTGCCGCTGCGCAAGCATTTCGCCCTGGAAGTGGGGCCGGACGGTTTTGCCCAGGAGAAGCTGGACGCCGCCATGGAGCGTATCGTGCAGTCCCTGGACCGTATGGAGCAGGCGCTGGCCGGCAAGCCATGGATCGCCCATGAACAGCTGACCCTGGCCGACATTGCCATGATGCCAAGCATCGTGCGCCTGGAAGACCTGGGCCTGGCCAGCCTGTGGGACCAGCGCCCCAACGTCGCCCAGTGGTACGCCCGCCTGCAGGACCGCCCGGCGTTCGCCGCCGCCTACGGCCCCGGCACCCGCCTGGGCGTGGGCGCCAACTGACGCGTCCGGCCCCGGCGCGGTCTGGCTGGCGTCCCGCAGCGCCTATGGACGCGGCCTGCGGCCGCTGCTACAAGAACCGCGTAGCAGCTGCCGAAGGCGGCGTCCGGCCCCGATGCGGTCTGGCTCGCGTCCCGCAGCGCCTGTGGACGCGGCCTGCGGCCGCTGCTACAGGAACCGCGTAGCAGCTGCCGAAGGCGGCGTCCGGCCCCGATGCGGTCTGGCTCGCGCCCCGCAGCGCCTATGGACGCGGCCTGCGGCCGCTGCTACAGGAACCGCGTAGCAGCTGCCGAAGGCGGCGTCCGGCCCCGATGCGGTCTGGCTGACGCCCCGCAGCGCCTATGGACGCGGCCTGCGGCCGCTGCTACAGGAACCGCGTAGCAGCTGCCGAAGGCTGCGTCCGGCCCCGATGCGGTCTGGCTGACGCCCCGCAGCGCCTATGGACGCGGCCTGCGGCCGCTGCTACTGGAATCGCGTAGCAGCTGCCGAAGGCGGCGTCCGGCGTCGATGCGGCCTGTGGCCTACACCTGCCCGGCGCGGCGCGCGCTGGTGCGCGACAGCGCCGCCCAGTCCAGGTGGCCTTCGCCGTGGGCAAGACCTTCGATGTGGGTGTCACGCAGGGTGCTGGCCAGCGGCAACGGCACGTTGACCTTTTCCGCCGCTTCCATGGCCAGGCGCACGTCCTTGAGCCCCAGCGCCAGCTTGAAGCCTGCCGGCTCGAAGCGCTCTTCGGCGATGGCGCTGCCGTAGCCCTTGTACACCGGCGCGTTGAACAGGGTAGAGGTGACCAGCTCGAGCACGCTGCCCTTGTCCACGCCATAGCCCTGGGCCAGCGCCACGGCTTCGCCCATGGTGCCGATGGCGCTGGCGATCATGAAGTTCACCGACAGCTTGACCGCGTTGGCCTGCTCGGGCCGGTCGCCGAAGTGCCAGGTCTTCTGCCCCAGTACGTCGAACAACGGCTGCACGCTGGCCAGTGCCTGCGCATCGCCTGCGGCCAGGATCTGCAGTTGCCCGGCCTCCGCGACGTTCACCCGCCCCAGCACCGGCGCCGCCAGGTAGCCGACGCCGCGCGCCTGGTGCAACGCCAGCAGCTGGTTGGCCAGCGCCACCGAGATGGTCGCCATGTTGATGTGAATGGCGCCGGGCTTGAGTGCCTCCAGGGCCTGGCCGTCCAGCAGCGTGGCCTGGGTGGCGGCGTCGTCGGCCAGCATGGAGATCAGTACGTCGGCGCCTTCGGCGGCTTCGCGCGGTGTGCTGGCGGCTTGGGCACCCAGGGCGACTAGCTTGGCCACCGGCTCCGGCGAACGGTTCCAACCGCGCACCCAATAGCCGGCCTTCAGCAGATTCGCGGCCATGGGCAGGCCCATGGTGCCCAGCCCCAGAAATGCGATTTTCATGGCGGTGCTCCCTGTCAAAAATATCAAGCATGCCATGCTGAATTGATTTTGCCGACCGGCAGCATCAAGCGTGGCTTGGCGCAGCCGACATCAGTCTCATAACAAGACCGATTTCCCACCCCCTGCGAGCCCCCTTGATGATCAGCCTTTCTGCGGATGACCGCGCCCAGGTATTGCAGGATGCAACCGTACAATTCTGGCGACATATCATCGCCATCGTCTGGATCGCCTTTGGCATCCACATCGTGCTGTTCGCGCTGTTCGTGTTTCTGAATATCCCGGCGCTGTGGGCCGCCAACGCGGTGAGCGTGCTGATGTACGTGGGCTGCCTGTTCGCCATTCGCCACCATCACTTCCACCTGGCGGGTCTGTTGTTCAGCGTTGAAATCATTGCCCACGCCGTCATCGCCACCTGCCTGCTGGGCTGGGACAGCAATTTCCATTTCTACCTGTTCTGCCCCATACCCATCATCGCCTTCTGCTTCCAGACGGCGCCCTGGCGGCGCCTGGGCCTTAGCCTGGCCATTGCGCTGGTGGCGGTGGGCGGCTACGCGGTGCGCCACCTGATCCATGTGGCAGCCGGTATCAGCGATGAGCTGATTGACCTGTTTGGCGTCATCAACGCCCTGACTGCCACGGCGCTGCTGATGTACGCCACGGCCTTGTCGGTGCGCTTCACCCTGTCGATGCAGCTGCACCTGTTCCACACCGCCCACCGCGACAGCCTCACCAGCCTGTACACGCGCCGCCGGGTGCTGCAGCGCCTGCGGCAGATGGGCGCCGCGCGCCAGGAACAGCCGACCGCGATCGTGCTGCTGGACGTCGACCATTTCAAACTGTTCAACGACCAGCACGGCCATGACCTGGGCGACCTGGTGCTGCAGCGGGTGGCCGACAGCATTGCCGGCTGCGTGCGCACCACCGACATTGCCGCGCGCTGGGGTGGCGAGGAGTTCCTGGTGCTGATGCCGAACACCGCGCTGGCTGAAGCCCGGCAAGTGGCGGACCGGGTGCTGGCGCACATACGGGCGCAGGCGGGCTTGATAGAGGGCAGGGCGCTGGTGGTGACGGCGACGCTGGCAGTGACGGTGATTGCCCCGGACGAGGCGTTTCGCGATGCGCTGAACCGGGCGGACCAGCTGTTGTACCAGGGCAAGCAGGCGGGGCGGGACCGGGTGATGTTGGCGTCTTGACGTTGGTGTGGGAGCCGGCTTGCCGGCGAGCTTTTCAAGCCTGAACAACTCGCTGGCAAGCCAGCTCCCACAGGTGGGTCAACGCAACGGCGGGGTACGCGGCGGGATCTGCCGCAGGTTGCCGGTGGCCTCGAACGCCGCCGCCAGTTGCAGCAGGCTCGAATCGTCATAGGCGCGGCCGGCGAAGGTCAGGCCCGCCGGCATGCCGATGTCGGCCATCACGCCCATGGGCACGGTGACGGTCGGCACGCCAAGGTGGCGAATGGCAAGGTTGCCGTTGGCCACCCACACGCCGTTGCTCCAGGCGATGTCCGCCGAAGCCGGGTTGACGTCGGCGTCTGCCGGGCCCACGTCGGCGACGGTGGGGAACAGCACGGCGTCAAGCTTGAGGCGGTCCATCCAGTCTTCCAGGTCCAGCCGGCGCGTCTGCTCCAGGCCGCGCAGGCCGTCGGGCAGGGTGCTGATCTGGTCCCACGGGGTGATGCCGCGCTCGGCCATGCGCACGTATTCGTCCATGCCGGCGGCCAGGTCACCCTCGCGGTTGGGCAGGGTGCCCGGGTCGTGGGGGAAGATCTGCGGGCCGTCGACGTCCACCAGGCGGTTGAGCTGCGGGTCGCCGTTGGCCTGCAGGAAGTCGTCAAACGCCCAGGCGCTTAGGTCCCACAGTTCATGGTGCATGAACTCCTTGGACACCAGCCCGCGGTTGAACACGGTCGGTGCGCCAGGGCGGTCGCCCTCGCAGTTGGACACCAGCGGGAAGTCCACCTCGACCACCTCGGCACCGGCCGCTTCCAGGGCCTTGCGCGCCTGCTGCCACAGCTCGATGACGCTGTCGCGGGTGTTGATGCGCTGGCCGGTCGGGCCGCCGATGCCCGGGGCCTCGGAGGTGCCGGCTTCGTCGTCGGCATTGATGTACATGCGCGGCACGCCCAGGCGCTTGCCGGCCAGCGCGGTGCTGCTGGCGGCCAGTTCCAGGTAGGACGCCGGGCGCACCGAGGCCACGCTGGGGATCGGCACCCAGGGCTGCAGGCGCCACAGGTCACCGCGGGTGTCCGGGTCTTCGGCCACCACCACGTCCAGCACTTCCAGCAGGTCGGCCATGGTGCGCGCGTAGGGCACCACCACGTCCATGGTCGGCGTCAGCGGCCAGTTGCCGCGCACCGAGATTACCCCGCGCGACGGCGTGTAGGCGCACAGGCCGTTGTTGGAGGCAGGGCCACGGCCGCTGGACCAGGTTTCTTCGGCCAGGCCGAACGCCGAGTAGCTGGCCGCCGTGGCGGTGCCGGCGCCATTGGACGAACCCGAGGCGAACGGCGCGGTGAGAAACGCTGCGTTGTAGGGGCTTTCGGCGCGGCCATAAACGCCGCGCTGCATGCCGCCGTTGGCCATGGGCGGCATGTTGGTCTTGCCCAGGCAGATGGCGCCACCGGCGCGCAGGCGCTCGATGGTGAAGGCGTCGCGCTGGGCCACCAGTTTGGCGAAGGCCGGGCTGCCGGAGGCGGCGGTCAGGCCCTTTACCAGGTAACTGTCCTTGGCGGTGTAGGGAATGCCGTCCAGCGGGCCGAGGGTTTCCCCACGGGCGCGACGGGCATCGGAGGCACGGGCCTCTTCCAACGCCTCGGGGTTGCGCGCCACCACCGCGTTGAGCGCCGTGGCCGTGGCAGGGCCGTCGTAGGCGTCGATGCGCGCCAGGTAGGCCTGCACCAGTTCCACGGCAGTGGTCTGGCCAGATTCAAGCGCAGCACGCAGCTGGGCAATGGAAACTTCGATGACCTCGATCATGCTGCTACCGCCAATGGCTGAAGGTAAATAGAGAGGGAAATGGGGTGACTGTAACCTGGCGCGCCAGGGGTATCACTTCTCGTCGTGGAGGTGTTCATAGGGTTCTCGTTGCGTCGCCTCAGGGGACCGCGATGAATTTACCCTGTGAGCATTATATTGAACAGTCCGAAAAACATTCTTCACAGCGAATTTCGCTCGCACGGCACCTTCGGGAGGGTATTTGACACCTCCCAAATCACGTCATACGATGTCCTACAAATCCATCGTGTCGCTGTCGAATGGGTTCAATAAAAACAAAAAGGAAGCCGCAGCATGACTATCGATATCGGGCCCGCCCCCCGGGGCCGCGCCGTTCCCCCGCAAGCCGCCGCCGTCCCCCGTACCCTCACCAGCCGTTACCGCTGGACCATCTGCGCCTTGTTGTTCGTGGCCATCGGCATCAACTACATCGACCGGCAAATGATCGGCATCCTCAAGCCCACCCTGGCCGCCGAGCTGAAATGGTCGGAGAGCGACTACGCCTCTATCGTGTTCTGGTTCCAGTGCGCCTACGCCATCGGCTTCCTGACGTTTGGCCGGGTGATCGACAAGGTTGGCGTGCGCATCGGCTACGCCCTTGCCTTCACCCTGTGGACCATCGCCAGTGTCTGCCACGGCCTGGTGAATGGCGTGACGCAGTTCGCCATGGCGCGCTTTGCCCTGGGCTTCGGTGAGTCAGGCAGCTTCCCCGCCAGCCTCAAGGCCGTGTCGGAATGGTTCCCGCAGAAGGAGCGGGCCCAGGCCACCGGCATCTTCAACGCCGGCACCGCCTTCGGCCCCATCGTCACGCCATTGCTGGTGCCGGCCATCACACTCGCCTGGGGCTGGCGCGCGGCGTTCATCTCCATCGGCATCGTCACCGCCCTGTGGCTGATCGCCTGGCTGCTGATGTACCGCAGCCCGCAAGAGCACAAGCGCGTCAGCGCCTCGGAGCTTGAATACATTCAATCCGACACCGACCCTTCGCTGCCGGTGGACGCCACACCCGCCAAGTTCTCCTGGTTCAAGCTGCTGACCTTCCGCGAGACCTGGGCCTACGCCGCCGGCAAGTTTCTGACCGACCCCATCTGGTGGCTGTACCTGTTCTGGCTGCCGGACTTCCTGGGCAAGACCTACGGCCTGGACCTGAAGTCCTTCGGCCCGCCGCTGATCGCGGTGTACCTGCTGGCTGACGTGGGCTCGGTGCTGGGTGGCTGGGGCTCGTCGCGGCAGCTGAAGAACGGCCGCGGCGCCAACGCCGCGCGCAAGACCACCATGCTGATCTGCGCCCTGGCGGTCATTCCCATCGTCACCGCGCAGTTTGTCTCCAACCTGTGGCTGGTGGTGGCCATCATCGGCCTGGCGGCGGCCGCGCACCAAGCGTGGTCGGCTAACCTGATGACCCTGCCATCCGACCTGTTCCCGAAACAGGCCGTGGCCTCGGTCATCGGCATCGGCGGCACCGCCGGCGCCATGGGCGGCATGCTGATGACCACCTACAATGGCTACATCCTTGACGTGTTCAAGTCCTACCAGCCGATCTTCATCGTGGCGGGCAGCGCGTACCTGGTGGCGATCGTGGTGATTCATGTGCTGACGCCACGGTTGAAGCCTGTGGCGGCGGAGCGGTTGTTGAAGCTTTGATGAGTTAACTTGCATCAAATGCAATGCGTTTTGCAGCGTTACGCAAATATGCATTGTATTTGATGCAATTGGGGGAGTAACGCAATGCTTTTGCTCGGCTTGCAGGTGCGACCCAGACCATTGTTCAATCATGAAACCCGCAGCTCTTAAGGTCATCCAGCGTAGGGCGACGACCTCGTTTTGGTGTTGCGAGCAATTCATAGCCGAAGCCTGCAAGCAATGCTCCAACTTTGCGCAAACCAATTTCACTGAGCGTGTTGTTTTCAAGACCAGAAATTGTCGAACGGCTCATGCCGTATTTTCGGCCAAGCGCTTCCTGAGTGAGGCCACTCGCTTTGCGCAGTTGTTTGAGTGTTTGGCCGATATTGCGCAGCATATTCAAGAGCCTTTCGCAGAGAGCGTGAAAATAATGCTCCAAGTGTGAGCGAGCCGTACTGCGCTTCTAAAAGAAAAAATCAGAACGTCACCCCCGCAGTCACCACAACGGCGGCGGAGCGCTCACGGCCTGGCCAATTACCTCGATGGCGCGCTCCACGTCGGCTGCGCTGGTGTAGCGGCCCAGGCTCAGGCGCACGCTGCGCAGGGCCTGTTCGTTGCTCAGGCCCAGGGCCACCAGCACGTGCGAAGGGCCGGCGCTGGCGGAGTTGCAGGCGGAGGTGGAGGACAGTGCCAGGTCGTTGGCCAGGAGGGCGCTGTTGAAACCGGGCACGTCGATGCACAGGTTCAGGGTGTGCGGAATGCGCTGGCGTGGACAGCCGTTCAGGCTGACGCCCGGCAGTTGCAGCAGGCCGTCGCGCAGGCGCGCCGACAGGGCCTGGATGCGCTGGTGTTCTTCTTCCAGGTGGGCGCTGGCCAACGCATAGGCGCTGCCCATGCCGACGATCTGGTGGGTGGCCAGGGTGCCCGAGCGCAAGCCCTGTTCGTGGCCGCCACCGTGAATTTGCGCGCGCAGGGCAGGGCGGGCGCGTTCGCCCACGTACAGGGCGCCGATGCCCTTGGGGCCGTAGCTCTTGTGCGCCGAGATGGACAGCAGGTCCACCGGCCACTGGCCGAGGTCAATGGCCACTTTGCCGGTGCCCTGGGCGGCGTCCACGTGCATCAGCGCGCCGTGGTCACGGACGATCTGGCCGATGGCGGCGACGTCGGTGAGGGTGCCCAGTTCGTTGTTCACCAGCATCAACGACACCAGCAGGGTGTCGGCGCGCAGGGCTGCGCGCACGGCCTCTGGCTGGATCAGGCCGTGGGCATCCGGTTGCAGGCGGGTGATCGCGAAGCCCTGTTGTTCCAGTTCATTGGCCGTGTCGAGGATGGCCTTGTGTTCCAACACGCTGGTGATGATGTGCCGGCGCTCGGCGCTGGCTGCGGCGGCCACGCCTTTCAGCGCCAGGTTGTTGGATTCGGTGGCGCCGCTGGTCCACACCAGGCTGTCGGCCGGGGCGCCGATCAGTTCGCCCACCTGGCGCCGCGCCGATTCCACCGCCAGCTTGGCGCGCTGGCCGAAGGCGTGGGAGCTGGACGCCGGGTTGCCGAAGTTGCCGGCCTGGCCCAGGCACTCGACCATGGCGGCGATCACGCGGTCGTCGACGGGGGTGGTAGCGGCGTAATCGAAATACAATGGGGTGCTGGGCATTGGGGCGTCCCTTTCTTCCTGCGGGTCAGTGATGGAGAAAGCTTACGCGCTAGGGCGGGGAAAATTATTGATTTATGCGCACCAATATCCCTTTGCCGTAGAATATTTTTCGCAGTTAATCTCTGGATTTGGAATAATCGTGTGGGAGCTGGCTTGCCAGCGAGTTGTTGACGTTTTAAAAGGTCGCTGGCAAGCCAGCTCCCACAGTATCTACCCCCCTAACGCGAGGTACCTGCCATGCCTGTCGACGCCCCACGTCCACCCTTGCCGCCGTTCACCCGCGAGACCGCTGCGCTGAAAGTACGCCTGGCCGAAGACGGCTGGAACAGCCGCGACCCGCTCAAGGTCAGCCTGGCGTACACCGCTGACACCCAGTGGCGCAACCGCGCCGAGTTCGTCAACGGCCGCGAGCAGGTGCAGGCGTTCCTGACCCGCAAGTGGCAGAAAGAGTTGGAGTACCGGCTGATCAAGGAGCTGTGGGCGTTCACCGACAACCACATTGCCGTGCGCTTCGCCTATGAATGGCACGACGACTCGGGCAACTGGTTCCGTTCCTACGGCAACGAGAATTGGCAGTTCGATGAGAACGGCCTGATGGCCCTGCGTTTCGCCTGCATCAACGACCTGCCCATCGAGGCCAGCGAACGCAAGTTCCACTGGCCCCAGGGCCGCCGCCCGGACGAGCATCCGGGCCTGAGCGAGCTGGGCTTATAAACTGACGATTTCCACCCAGTTGGCGCCGTTGCCGCTGGGGTAGCGGCCGTTGAGGCTGAGGCCGCCGGTGGCCGGGTCGATGTCGAACACCGACAGCTGGGTGGATTTTTCGCCGGTGCAGATCAGGTGGCGGCTGTCGGCGGTAATGGCGAAGCCACGCGGTTGTTTCTCGGTGGCGAAGGTGCCGATCAAGCTCAGCGTGCCGTGGGCCTTGTCCACCTTGAACGCCGACAGCACGCTGCTGGTGCGCTCGCTGGTGTACAGGTAGTTGCCGTCCGGAGTGATGTGGATGTCGGCGGCCCAGATGTCCTCGCTGTTGTCGGCGTGGGCTTGCATGGCCGGCGTGGTGACGCGCGACGGGCCACGCGGGGCGCCGGGTTTCAGGCCGTAGTCGGCCGGCAGGCTGCTGCTGACCGCCACCTGGGTCAACTGGCCGCTGGTGGCGTCCAGCGCGTAGCTGATGACCTTGTCATGCAGCTCATCCAGCACATAGACGAAACGGTTGTCTGGCGCGAACACCAGGTGGCGCGGCCCCAGGCCTTCGGGCGCGGCCAGGTGGGCGGGGGTGAAGGGCGTGACCGCACCGGTGGCGCTGTCGAAGTGGTACTGCAGCACGCGCTCGCCGCCCAGGTTGGCCACCAGCAGCGTGCGGTTGGCCTTGTCGATGCGCACCGAGTGGGCGTTCTGCGCAGTGCTGAGGGTGTGCAACGGGGCGTCGGCGACCTTGGCCTGGTCGACGCGGGTGACGGTCATGATGTCGTTGTCGTAGGAGGCGCCGAACAGGTAGTGGCCGGTCTGGTCGAGGGAGATGTAGGCGTAGCTGTCCGGGGCGGGGCTTTCGCTGACCTGGGTCAGGTGGCCGTCGCCAGGGGCGATGCTGAAGGTTTGCAACCGGTACGGTTTGGAGCGCACGGCGGCGTACAGGCGGCTGCGGTCGGGGCTCACGGCCATGGGCATGACGTTGGCCCCGGCCTTGGCTACCGGGCCGGGCGTGAGCTTGCCGTTGGCGGTGTCCAGCTGGTAGGTGGAGACAGTGCCATCGGCGGCGTTGGAGACGTAGACGAAGGTAGAGGCCATGGTTACCTGACAGGACAGAGTGGCGAACAGGAAGGGAATGGCCCGGCGGGCCAGGCGTGGGAACGGGGAGGGCATTGGGCACGACTCCTTGTTATTGTGCCTTGAGGTTATCAGACGTCATACGACGCGTGTCAATATTCATTTTCCCTGGACGCGGCCTGCGGCCGCTGCTACAGGTTTCCAGCAGCGGCCGCGAGTTTCAGGTAAACCCGACCACCGCATGGGGAATATACGGCGCCTGCAGTTGCTCGATTTCCTCAGGCTCAAGCTTCAGCGCCAACGCCGCTACCGCATCATTCAAATGCTCGGGCTTCGAGGCGCCCACCAGTGGCGCGGTCACGCCTGGCGCCTGCATCACCCACGCCAGCGCCACCTGCGCGCGCGGCACGCCACGGGCAGCGGCCACCCGTGCCACGGCCTCGACAATCTGCCGGTCGCAGGCTTCAGTGTGGGGCTGGTACAGGCTTTTGCCGTAGTCGTCGGTCTCGGTGCGCGCGGTGCCCTGGTTCCAGTCACGGGTCAGGCGGCCACGGGCCAGGGGGCTCCAGGGCAGCACGGCAATGCCGGCGTCGCGGCACAGCGGCAGCATTTCGCGCTCTTCCTCGCGGTTGATCAGGTTCAGGTGGTCCTGCATCGACACAAACTTCGTCCAGCCATGGCGCTCCGAGGTGGCCAGGGCCTTGGCAAACTGCCAGGCGTGCATGGACGAGGCGCCAATGTGCAGGGCCTTGCCGGCCTTGACCACGTCGTGCAGCGCTTCCAGGGTTTCCTCGATGGGCGTGGCGTAGTCCCAGCGGTGTATCTGGTACAGGTCGACGTAGTCGGTGCCCAGGCGGCGCAGGCTGTTGTCGATCTCGGTGAAGATGGCTTTGCGTGACAGGCCGCCGACGTTGGGCGCCGCGCGCATGGGGAAGTACACCTTGGTGGCGATGACGATCTCGTCACGCTGGGCGTAGTCGCGCAGCGCCCGGCCGACGATCTCCTCGCTGGTGCCGTCGGAGTAGCTGTTGGCCGTGTCGAAGAAGTTGATGCCCAGTTCCAGCGCCTGCTTGATCAGCGGGCGGCTGCTTTGTTCGTCCAGAGTCCAGGGGTGTTTGCCGCGGTTGGGCACCCCGTAGGTCATGCAGCCCAGGGCCAGGGGGGAAACCTTGAGGCCCGTGCTGCCTAGGTTGACGGTCTTCATGCAGCGCTCCTGTGGTCGAAATGGTCCATTTTGCGCATTCAGCCTAGTCCCGGGGCGCGCCGGGGTGCAACTGCCCGCGCATAAATGGCATGATGGGAATCTTTATTGCTGGGGTTGTACCGTCGGCAAGGTTTTCGAGTGGGGAGTGTTGAACAAATGGCTGCGCAACAAACAATCACGGTGATCCCGCCTGGCTTTGCCCTGAACGGACAGGTTTCGCCACCCGGGTCGAAATCGATCACCAACCGTGCGCTGCTGCTGGCCGCCCTGGCCAAGGGCACCAGCCGCCTGGATGGCGCGCTGAAGAGCGACGATACACGGCACATGTCCAATGCCCTGCGGCAGATGGGCGTGGTCATCGACGAACCGGACGACACCACCTTCGTGGTCACCAGCAGCGGCCAGCTGCAGGTACCGGCCGAGCCGCTGTTCCTGGGCAACGCCGGCACTGCCGTGCGCTTCCTGACCGCCGCCGTGGCCACCGTCAACGGCGACGTCACCCTGGACGGCGACCACTACATGCAGAAGCGCCCCATCGGCCCGCTGCTGGCCTCGTTGCGCGCCGGCGGCGTCGACGTGCACAGCGCCACCGGCTGCCCGCCGGTGCAGGTCAAGGGCACCGGCCGCCTGCAGGCCCAGCGTTTTGAAATTGATGGCGGCTTGTCCAGCCAGTACGTCTCGGCACTGCTGATGGTGGCGGCCTGTGGCACCGCGCCCATCGACGTGGCGCTGACCGGCAAGGACATCGGCGCCCGCGGCTACGTGGACCTGACACTCGCCTGCATGCGCGCCTTCGGTGCCCAGGTGGAGCAACTGGACGACGTCACCTGGCGCGTGCAGCCCACCGGCTACGTGGCCGGTGACTATTTCATCGAACCGGATGCTTCGGCCGCCACTTACCTGTGGGCGGCCCAGGCCCTCACCGGCGGGCGTATCGACCTGGGCGTGGCCGACGATGCGTTCACCCAGCCCGATGCCAAGGCCCAGGACTACATCGCCCAGTTCCCGCACATGCCCGCGGTGATCAACGGCTCGCAGATGCAGGACGCCATTCCCACCCTGGCCGTGCTGGCCGCGTTCAACGCGACGCCGGTGCGCTTCGTGGAACTGGCCAACCTGCGCGTCAAGGAATGCGACCGCGTGGCGGCGCTGGACGATGGCCTGAACGCCATTCGCCCGGGCCTGTCGACGGTGGAGGGCGACGACTTGCTGGTGCACGCCGACCCAGCCCTGGCCGGTACCACCTGCAATGCGCTGATCGACACCCATTCCGACCACCGCATTGCCATGTGCTTTGCCCTGGCCGGCTTGAAGGTGGGCGGTATCCGCATTCAAGACCCGCTGTGCGTGGGCAAGACCTACCCGCGCTACTGGGACGCCCTGGCCTCGCTGGGCGTGACCTACACCCACGGCTGAGTTCAGAAGGTGCCGAAGCCACGCGCCATCAGCGTGGCCAGCAACGGCACCAGCACCAGCAACGCCAGTTCCAGGCGGATGACCATCGTCATCTGCCGCACACTGGCCGCGCTCATGGCCGGCGCCCTGCCGGCCTTGACCGCCGCGCGCCAACCCAGGAAGCGCATGGTGGGCAGGATCGACAACAGGCCGATCAGCACGAACAGCGCCACCTTGGCGTGAAAGAAGCCGTTGTGCAGGTAGTACGTGGGCCCCTTGGCGAACCACAGCATGCGCGCCAGCCCCGTCAGCAGCACCAGCCCTGCGACAATCCCGAACAGCATGTCCACGCGTATCAGGCTACGCGCCTGGGCCAGCGTCGGCTCGGGCTTGAGCAGCACGTGCTCCAGCGACAGCAGCGCGAACAGCGCGAATATCGACAGGTAATGCAGGTAGGCAGCGATGGCTTGGCTCATGACGGCAGCTCGGCAACGAAGACACCTTCACCGTAGCAGCTGCCGCAGGCGGCGTCCGGGCGCACCGCGTAGCCCATGACGCGGCCTGGCGGCCGCTGCTACAGAAAATCCACCACCTACCCGTAGCAGCTGCCGCAGGCTGCGTCCGGGCGCACCGCGTAGCCCCCGACGCTCAGGGCATTTCCAGCCTATGCCGAAGCCGGCCATTTTCCCAACGCACGCGCAGGCCTTTGTGTTTGATCAGGTAACGCATGGCCACCGCAGCCGCCAGCAGGCCCGAGATCGCGCCGATGCCCAGCGCCCAGCGCGGGCCGCAGACGTCCGCCACCCAGCCCACCACCGGGGCGCCCAGCGGCGTGCCGCCCACGGCGATGGCCAGCAAAATGGCCATCACCCGGCCGCGCATGGCGGGCTCGGTGGACAGCTGCACGGCGCTGTTGGCGGTGGTGGTGAAGGTTTGCGCGGAAACCCCCACCGCGGTCAGGGTCAGGCCGAACCACCAGTAGCCGGGCATCAGCGCCGCCAGCCCCGTGCCCAGGCCGAACAGCAGGGCGCCGGCCAGCAGCGCGCCCATGCGCGGCGTGGCGCGGCTGGCCGAGAGCAGCGCGCCCAGCACCGAACCCACGGCCATGCATGAGGTGAGCACGCCGTATTCGCTGGCGCCCTGGTGGAACACCGTGACCGACATGGTGGAAATGAAGATCGGGAAGTTCAGGCCGAAGGTGCCGATCAGGAAGTACATCCACAAAATCGCCAGCAGGTCGGGCCGCCGCCACACGTAGGCGAAGCCTTCGGCCAGGCCGGCGCGGCTGCTCCTGGTGCGTTCCAGCGGGCGCAGGTCGGCCACCCGTAGCCAGCGCAGTGACACCAGCACGGCGCCGAACGAGGCGGCGTTGAGCAGGAACACCCAGCCGCTGCCGATGGCGGCGATCAGCACCCCGGCCACCGCCGGGCCGATCATGCGCGCGGCGTTGAACGAGGTGGAATTGAGCGCCACGGCGTTGGACAGTTCCTTGTCGCCCACAAGCTCGGCGACGAAAGTCTGGCGGGCGGTGGAGTCGAAGGCGCTGACGCAGCCGAACAGGAAAGCGAACACGTACACGTGCCACAGTTGCACCACCCCGGTCAGAGTCAGCACCCCCAGCGCCAACGCCAGGGCGCCGGACAGCGCCTGGGTGGTCATCACCAGTCTGCGGCGGTCGAAATGGTCGGCGGCAAGGCCCGTGAAGGGCATCAGCAGCAGGTAGGGGCCGAACTGCAGGGCCATGACGATGCCCACGGCGGTGGCGCTTTCGTGGGTCAGTTGCACCAGCACCAGCCAGTCCTGCGCGGTGCGTTGCATCCAGGTGCCGATGTTGGAGATCAACGCGCCGCTGGCCCAGACGCGGTAGTTGTAGATGCGGAGCGAGCGGAAGGTGCCTTTCACAAAACCGGTTCCCGAAGACTGGAGCGAAGACAGAAAGCCGTTAGCTTCCTATCTTCGATCTTCAGTGGCCCGGCGTCAGGCTGTCAAGCGGCGTGGTTCAGTGCGCGCTGCCGGCCTTGTGTTCCAGGCGGCCCACCGGGCCCAGCCATTGGCCGGCCTGCTGGTCGAGCCATTGCTGGGCGGTGGGCGTGTGCTTGACCGTGGCGTCGAGCCAGGCGGTAGTGATGGCCGCCACGCTGGCGGCCTGGCGCCGGTCCACGCCCAGGTCCACCTGCTTGGCGCTGCCACGGCCTTCGCCGCCAGGCCCTCCGGGGCCACCCCCCTCGGGGCCGCCGCCATGGCGGCGCTCACCCTTGCCGTCGCCCGGTTTGCTGCCACCGCCTGCGTGCGGCACGGTGCCGGACAGGTCCTTGTGGCTGGCGTCCTGCAGGCGCAACTGGTAGCCGCCCTGGGTACCCAGGCCGTCGAAGAAGGCAAAGCGCTGCTGGGCGCTGGCCACCCAGCTGAAGGGGTCTTCGTCCAGCGGGCCGGTGACGCTGAGCACCGGCGTGTCGATTTGCCCGAAGCGTGCCGGGTCGGCACCAGCGGCCACGTAGGGGCTGAGGACGATGGCACCCAGCGGCCGCCATTGGCTCAGGCGCGGCTGGCCTGCGTCGCGCTCGCCGGCCAGGGCGGCGGCGGTCTGGGCGCCGAGGTCGTAACCGGCGACCACCGTGCGCTGCACGTCCACGGCGCTGAAGCCGGCTTCACCGGCCAGGCCGCGGCGGCGCACTTCGGCGAGCACGGTCACCACCTCGGCGACCCGTGCCTGCAGGGCCGGGTCGGCGTAACTGTTGGCGGCGATGCCGCGGAAGGCGCCGGCCTGGGCGTCCGGGGTTTTATAGACCGATGAGTCGTAACGGGTCGGCTGCACGGTCAGCACTGCGTAGCCGGCGTTGGCCCAGCTTTGGCGCCACAGTTGGCCGGCGCTGTCGTCTTCGCCAAGGCCGGGCAGGTAGACCACCAGCGGCACGTTCTTCTGGCCGGCAGGCACCAGCAGCGACAGGTCGACCTGGTGCGTGCCCCAGGCCCAGCGCGTGGCCCAGCCGTCGAGCTTGTTGGATTGGCCGGGGTTGTAGGCGGTCTTCAGGTATTCCTGCAGCGACACCATGCCGTCGTCATCGGCTGGCGGCGGGCTGGAGCAGGCGCCCAGCGCGGCGAGCGCAACGGCGGCGGCCAGGGGGCGGAGGAAACGGGAAAGGGTAAAAGGCAGCATTGACATAACGACTCTGCTTGAACAGGAAACGAAAGCGGCGATTATGCAGAACCCGCAGGCCAGATAGGGGGCGGGGCGGGTAAAAGCTGGGTAAATTTTTGCTACATATACGCGGGGTGGTGGATACATTGGGGCGGGGGGCAGCCGGACGCAGCCTGCGGCAGCTGCTACGTGGGCCGCGTTGTGGGGCGGTTCGGCTTGCGCGCCGGGTAGGCTCGCCTAAGCTACAGCCGAGCCTGTTGAAAAAACTTACAAATTCAACGCCATAAGCCGGACCTTTCGCCCAGTCCTGTAGTCATTAGGGCGTCAATATGAAATGGAGGTGTACATGCTCATTCGGTCTCTGGCCCTTGCTGCCCTTGTAGCGCTTGCCGGCCCCGTGCTGGCCGCCGACAGCGATTCGCCGTTGGCACAGGAGCAAGGCAAGACCCGGCCCTTGATCATCATCGCGCGCAGCTCGGTGGACCCCACCCTGGTGCATTTCCAGGACGCGCTGAAAGACTCGGCCAACAAGCAGGCGTTCGCCCAGCGCAGCCTGGTGCTGTACACCGTGGTCAACATGATCGGCCAGCGCGACGGCAAGAACCTCGACCCGCAGGCCACCATGGCGCTGATCCGCGGCCTGAGCCTGGGCGCCGGCGAGCTGCCCAAGACCATCCTGGTGGGCAAGGACGGCACCAAGAAACTTGAGAAGAGCGGCCCGGTAGAGCTCAAGGAAGTGTTCGACACCGTGGACGCCATGCCCATGGCCGAGAAGGAGGCGGCAGCGCCAGCCCCGGCTGCGCCAGCGGCAGAGCCGGGCAAGGCCGCCAAGGGCACCAAGGCGGGCAAGCCGGCGAAGGCAGCGGAGCCGCAGTCGCTGGACGATTGATGGCATGTGGGAGCTGACTTGCCAGCGAGTTTTTGACAATCAAAGGCTCGCTGGCAAGCCAGCTCCCACAACTCGTTCAGGGAATCAAGCGCTCCGCCCGCAACTGCGCGAACACATCGAAGAACGCCTGGTCACTGGCCTGGAAATCGACAAAACCCAGGCGGCGGCTCTTCGACATGTCCGTCACCACTTCCACCGGCCGCCCCAGGTCGGCATCGGTATGCCACGGCGAGATCAGCCGCTGGATATCGCTTTCCTGCAAGCCATGTTCCGCCGCCAGGGCGCTCCAGGTGGCCTGGTCATTGGCCATCTGCTCGGCCAGCGGCATGGGCTGTTCGGGAAACGGCGCGGCGTCCAGGCCGAACCATTCGGCAATGCGCCCCCACATCCAGCTCCAGCGGAACACGTCGCCATTGGTGACGTTGAACGCCTCGTTGGCGGCTGCTGGCGTGGTGGCGGCCCACAGCAGCTGGCGGGCGAGGATGCGCGCGTCGGTCATGTCGGTGAGGCTGTCCCATTGCACCCGCGAGCCGGGGAACACGAACGGCCGGCCGCTGGCCTTGCACACGCTGGCGTAGACGGCGAGGGTGGTGGCCATGTTCATGGCGTTGCCCACGGCTACGCCGGTGATGGTGTGCGGGCGGTGCACGCTCCAGGTGAAATGGTCGCGCTTGGCGGCGGCGAACACCTCGTCTTCCTGGGCGTAGTAGAAGTTTTCCACGTCCAGGCGCTCCTGGCTTTCGCGGAACGGCGTCTGCGGCAGGCTGCCCTGGCCGTAGGCCTCGAACGGGCCCAGGTAATGCTTGAGGCCGGTGACCAGCGCCACATGGCGCAGGCTGCGGGCGCTGCGCAAGGCGTCGAGCAGGTTGCGCACCATGCCGGCGTTGACGCGGATGTTCTCCGCTTCGCTGGCCTGGCGCGACCAGGTGGTGATGAACAGGTGGGTGGGCGACAGGCCGGCGAGGGCACTGGCCAGGGCGGCGGGGTCTTGCAGGTCGGCGGCAATGGGGATGATGCCCGGCGCCAGGTCCGGGTGGCGCGACAGGCCCGCCACCTTCCAGTTGGTGTTCTCGGCCAGCACGCGGGTCACCGCGCGGCCGACGATGCCACTGGCACCCACTACCAATGCAATTTCTGTCATGTCTGCCTCTGTGCAACAACAAATGTTGTTACACCTTAACGGCAGATGGCGTGCGATCCAACCCGTGCGGCCCTGGGACGCAGCCCTGTAGCAGCAACTGTCTCTGTGGGAGCTGGCTTGCCAGCGAGTTTTTAGGGCCTCAACAGCTCGCTGGCAAGCCAGCTCCCACAACAACGTCGCGTCCGGGCCTTCAACTCACCGCGACTGCAGCCCCCGCGCGCTGCAACAACTGCTGGTTACGCGCCGACAACTGCTCCAGCACAAACCCCTTGCCAGCCTTCTCATACCGCGCCGCCAGCGCTTCCAGCGCAGCAATCGCCGAGTGGTCGGCGAGGTGCAGATGGCGGCAGTCGACAACGACGTCATCCGGGTCGTTGCGCGGGTCGAACAGCGCCTGGAAGTGCGTGGTCGAGGCGAAGAACAACGTGCCGTGCGGGGTGTAGCGCTTGCGCCCGGGCTGGCTGGTGTCGGCGTCGGCGCGGATGTCCCGGGCGTGCTGCCAGGCGAACGCCAGCGCGGCAATGAGAATGCCGCACAGCACGGCAGTGGCAAGGTCGGTAAACACGGTGATCACGGTCACCGCCACGATCACCACCGCGTCCTGGCGCGGCACCTTGCCCAGCACCCGCAGCGAGCCCCAGGCGAAGGTCTGCTGGGCCACCACGAACATCACACCGGCCAGGGCTGCCAGCGGAATGCGCTCGATCAGCGGCGACAGGAACAGGATGAACAGCAGCACCATGATGCCGCTCACCACCCCCGACAGCCGCCCACGGCCGCCGGAGCTGAGGTTGATCACGGTCTGGCCGATCATGGCGCAACCGCCCATGCCGCCGAACAGCCCGGACGCCACGTTGGCCACGCCCAGCGCCACGCACTCGCGGTTGGGCTGGCCCTTGGTCTCGGTCAGCTCGTCGGTGAGGTTGAAGGTCAGCAGGGTTTCCAGCAGGCCGACCATGGCCATCAGCACCGCATAGGGCGCGATGATTTTCAGGGTCTCAAGGTTCAGCGGCACGCTGGGCCAGTGCAGGCTGGGCAGGCCGCCGGCGATGTGCGCCATGTCACTGAGGGTGCGGGTGGGCAGCCCCAGCGCATATACCAGCACGCTGACGCCGACGATTGCCACCAGCGCCGGCGGCACCGCGCGGGTCAGGCGTGGCAGCAGGTAGACGATGGCCATGGTCAGCGCCACCAGCCCCAGCATGATCGCCAGCGGCGTACCTTCCAGCCAGCTGCTGCCGACCTTGAAGTGCTCCAGTTGCGACAGCGCGATGATGATCGCCAGGCCGTTGACGAAGCCCAGCATCACCGGGTGCGGCACCATGCGGATCAGCTTGCCCAGGCGCAGCAGGCCGAACAGCACCATGATCAACCCGCCCAGCACCACGGTGGCCAGCAGGTACTGCACGCCGTGCTGCACCACCAACGCCACGATGACCACGGCCATGGAGCCGGCGGCGCCGGAGATCATCGCCGGGCGGCCGCCGAACAGCGCGGTCAGGGTGCAGATGATGAAGGCGCCATACAGCCCCATCAACGGGTTGAGTTGCGCCACCAGGGCGAAGGCGATGCACTCCGGCACCAGGGCGAACGATGACGTCAGCCCGGCCAGGACATTGCCGCGAATGGAAGACAGGGACATGGGTTTCCTTGCGTGAACAGCAAAGCCTCGCCTGAAGGGCGGGCATGTGCATGAAAGAGAATGGCGGCCATTTTAAAGAGAAATGGACCGTACCGACCACTTATTTTGACCGTCGGCAGTTGTCGTACCTCCGCCTGGATGGTTTAGACTCAGCCGTCCACCTTGCTGCCTATCCATAACAACAATCACGATTGCAACAGGAGTCGCACCATGGAGCACCTTTCGCTGGGCCTCGTCGGCTACGGCAAGATCGCCCAGGACCAGCACGTGCCGGCGATCCTCGGCAACCCGGCCTACCGCCTGCAGGCGGTGGCCACGCTGGGCCAGCCGTGCCCCGGCGTCGCCAATTTCAGCAGCCTCGACGCGCTGCTGGCCGACGGCCCGGCCGTGGCCGCCGTGGCCTTCTGCACGCCGCCCCAGGGCCGCTACGCCCAGGTGCGCCAGGCGTTGCTGGCCGGCAAGCACGTGCTGGTGGAAAAACCGCCGTGCGCCAGCCTAGGCGAGGCCATGGCGCTGGTCGAGCTGGCCCGTGCCCAGGGCGTCAGCTGCCTGTTCGCCTGGCATTCGCGTTTTGCCCCGGCGGTGCAGCCGGCGCGCCAGTGGCTGGAGGGCCGGGTGCTGCGCAGCGTGGCCATTACCTGGAAAGAAGACGTGCGCAAATGGCATCCCGGCCAGGCGTGGATCTGGCAGGCCGGCGGCCAGGGCGTGTTCGACCCGGGCATCAATGCCCTGTCCATGGTTACTGCGCTGCTGTCCGAGCCGCTGTTCGTCACCGCCGCGCAGCTGGACGTGCCAGCCAACCACCAGGCGCCGATTGCCGCGCGGTTGCAAATGGCCGACGCCCGTGGCCTGCCGGTGACCGCCGATTTTGACTGGGACCATCCTGAGCCGGACATCTGGCGCATCGTCGTCGAGACCGACGCAGGCGTGCTGCGCATGGAGCAGGGCGGCGCCGCGCTGTTCATCGATGACCAGCCCCAGGCGCTGCCGCCAGAAGCCGAATACCCGTCGCTGTACGCGCATTTCGCCCAGTTGATCCAGCGCCAGGCCAGCGACGCCGACCTGCAACCGCTGCGCCTGGTGGCCGACGCCTTCATGGCCGGCAGCCGCACGCTGGTTGCCGAGTTTCACGATTGAACGCCCAGGCGTTCGGGTTGCCACAGCATTCATACCTGTTAGGGTAGAACCATCCGTTCACATCGAGGGAGTCCCGTATGTACCCGCAAGTGCAGCTTTACATCAACGGTCAATGGCAGAACGCGGCGGACGGGCGCAGCATCCCCGTGGTCAACCCCGCCACCGGTGACACCATCGGCAGCGTGGCCCATGCCGACATCGCCGACCTGGACCAGGCCCTGGCCGCCGCCCAGCGTGGTTTCGAGACCTGGCGCAAGGTCAGCGCCTTCGACCGCTACAAAATCATGCGCAAGGCCGGCGAGCTGCTGCGCGAACGCGCCGATCACATCGCCACGCTGATGACCCTGGAACAGGGCAAGCCCGTGGCCGAGGCCCGCGCCGAAACCCTGGCCGCCGCCGATATCATCGACTGGCTGGCCGAAGAAGGCCGCCGCAGCTACGGCCGCATCGTGCCCTCGCGCGCCCAAGGCATCGAGCAGCGGGTGATCAGCGAGCCGGTGGGCCCAGTGGCCGCCTTCACGCCGTGGAACTTCCCCATCAACCAGGTGGTGCGCAAGCTGTCGTCGGCCCTGGCCGCCGGCTGCTCGATCATCGTCAAGGCCCCGGAAGAAACCCCGGCATCGCCCGCCGAGCTGATCCGCGCCTTCGCCGACGCCGGCGTGCCGGCCGGGGTGATTGGCCTGGTGTATGGCGTGCCGGCGGATATTTCCGGCTACCTGATTCCGCACCCGGTGATCCGCAAGGTCACCTTCACCGGCTCCACCCCGGTGGGCAAGCAGCTGGCGGCCATGGCCGGCCTGCACATGAAACCGGCCACCATGGAACTGGGCGGCCACGCGCCGGCCATTGTCTTCGCCGACGCCGACGTGGAAAAGGCCGTGCAACTGCTGGTGGCGTCCAAGTTCCGCAACGCCGGGCAGGTGTGTGTGTCGCCGACGCGTTTCCTGGTGCAGCGTGAGGTGTTCGAGACCTTCCTGACCCGCTTCGTCGAGCTGGCCGGCAAGATCAAGGTCGGCAACGGCCTGGAAGAGGGCACCCTGATGGGCCCGCTGGCCAACGACCGTCGCGCCCCGGCCTTGCAGGCACTGGTGGATGACGCGCGCAGCCAGGGTGCTACCGTGCACCTGGGTGGCAAGGCCATCGATGGCCCGGGCTACTTCTTCGCGCCCACGGTGATCAGCGGCCTGAACACCGACATGCGCCTGATGAACGAGGAGCCGTTCGGCCCGGTGGCGCTGATCGTGCCGTTCGACACGGTGGAGGAGGCCATTGCCGAAGCCAACCGCCTGCCGTTCGGCTTGGCGGCCTATGCCTTCACCAGCACCTCGAAAACTGCCCAGGCCCTGAGTGACGGGGTGGAAGCGGGCATGCTGTCGATCAACCACCTGGGCATCGGCCTGCCGGAGATTCCGTTCGGCGGCATAAAGGATTCCGGGCACGGTTCGGAAGGCGGCACCGAGGCGATCGAGGCGTACCTGGTGACCAAGCTGGTCACCCACCTGGGTTGACCCCCACCCCCGTAGCAGCTGCCGCAGGCTGCGTCCCGGGCCTCGCGTAAGGCCTCGGACGCAGCCTTCGGCAGCTGCTACGGGGTTTACAGGCCGTACAGCTCGCGGTACTCGTCCCAGCTCATGCCGGCCATCTCGGCCACTTCCTTGTGCACCTCCAGGCGCTGCGCCTGGAATTCTTCCGGCGTGGCCGCCGTCAATTGCAAGGTCAGCTCCCAGGCGAACAAACCCTGGGCCTCGGCTTCCTGCTCGAACGCCTCGTGCAGGCGCTCGGCGCGGTATTGCGCGGCCGTCATGCCGGCGGCCTGGGCTTCCAGCGGGTTGAGGTGGTCCAGCTGCTGGCGGAGGTCGTCGCGGGCAGCGAGAAAACGCTCAAGGGCGGCGGGGTGACGCTGTTCGGGGTCGATCATCATGTACCTGCTGGGCAGTGGCGGTGCCCCTAGTCTACGCCAGGGTTTCTTCCTGGTGCACCGCCAGCGTGCCCTTGAGCAGGTCGCTGCAGGTGACGACGCCAATCACTTCGCGGCTTTGCCCATCGCGCACCACCGGCAAGCTTTCCAGGCCCAGCGCCACCATCCGGCCGGCCACGGCGCGGCAGGTTTCGCGCGGCAGGGCGAATGCCTGGCCGGCCGCCAGTGGCCCTTTGGCGGGGCTCATCACTTCACTGACGTCGTGGCGCTCCAGCGGGTCCACCGAATACTCGCGGTAGATGTGCAGGCCGCGCCGGGCGATCTTCTCGGTCATGATCGAGCGCTTGGCAACCAGGATGGTCACCGTGTACGCCACGGTCACGGTCAGCAGCAACGGCAGCAGCGCATTGAGGTCGTGGCTCAGGCCCAGGGCGAACACCACCGCAGTCAGCGGCGCGCCCAGCACCCCGGCCAACGTGGCGGCCATGCACACCAGCGGCCACAGCGCGCCGTGGTCGCCGGGCAGCACATGGCCCAGCGCCGCGCCAAGGCCTGCGCCGAGCATCAGCAATGGTGCCAGGACGCCGCCCGAGGTGCCGGAGCCCAGGGCGATCACCCAGATCACCGCCTTCACCAGCAGCAACGCCAGGGCAGCGCTGAGCAGCAGGTGGTTGTGCAGCAGGTCGCCGATCACATCGAAACCGATGCCCAGCGCGCGCGGCTCGAAGTAGCCGCCAATGCCGATGGCCAGGCCGCCCAGTGCCGGCCACCACATCCAGTGCAGCGGCAGCTTGCCGAACAGGTCTTCCACCCGGTACAGCGACCACGACAGCAACGTGCACAGCAGGCCACTGGCGATGCCTGCCACCAGGCAGCCGAACAGCGCCTCGGGGCCGACCGGCGCGGTCTGCACGGCAAACAGCGGCTCGCTGGCGATCAGCGTCGGGCGCAGGAACCCGGCCACGGCACAGGCGATGGCCACCGGCACCAGGCTGCGCGGGCGCAGTTCGAACAGCAGCAGTTCCACCGCCAGCAACACCGCCGCCACCGGCGTGCCGAAGACTGCGGTCATGCCCGCCGTGGCGCCGGCCACCAGTAGCGTCTTGCGCTCGGCAGCGCTGAGGTGAAAGCGCTGGGCGATCAGCGAACCCAGCGAGCCGCCGGTCATGATGATCGGGCCCTCGGCGCCAAACGGGCCACCGCTGCCGATCACAATGGCCGACGACAGCGGCTTGAGCAGCGCCACCCGCAGGGACAGGCGGCTCTGGCCGAACAGAATCGCCTCGATGGCTTCAGGAATGCCGTGGCCACGGATCTTGCTGGAGCCGTAGCGGGCCATCAGGCCGACGATCAGGCCGCCCAGCACCGGCAGGCCGATCACCCACAAGCCCAGTTGGTGCTGCGCCGGGGAAGTGTTGGCGAAGGAAAAACGCTGGAAGAAAAACAGGTTGGTGCACAGGTGGATCAGCCCCAGCAGCCCCGCCGCCGCGCCTACTGCCAAGGCGCCGATCACGGCGGCCAGCAGCACTTGGCGGAACAGCCGGCGGTCCACGGAAAAATCACGTTTGTGCTGCATGGCCTTACTCCTGCTCGAACGGCACGCGGAAACGCTTGCTGGCGCTTTTAAGTTCTTCACGGTGCAGGAAGGCCAGTTTCGCCAGCACTTCGCTGCCCTTGACGGTGAGGCTGACGCGCACCTCGCGGCGGTCCTCGTCGTTGCGCTGGCGCTGCACCAGCGCCTGGGCCACGCAGCGCTTGACCAGGGCCACCGCGCCGTGGGGCACCATTTGCAGGCGCTCGGCCAGCTCGCCGACGGTGGCCCAATCACGGCCGTCGAAGCCCATGGTGTGCAGCATCAGCAGGTACTGTTGCGGCGTGACCCCGTGGGCCTGCACGGCTTCCTCGGAAAAGCGCAGGAAGCGCCGCAACTGGTAGCGGAACTCCGACAGGGCTTCGAAATCAGTCTTGGCCAGGGCATCGCTCATGGGCGTGGCTCCGAATGCAGGCGGGCGAGGGTGGCGGTGACGATGGCTTCCAGGTCGTCGGCGTCGACGTCGATGAACTCATCGCGTTCGTCCAGCACGGCTTGCAGTGCCTGATGCAATTGCTGGCTGGCCGGCGACACGGCGCGCGCGGTGGCTGGCGCCGGTACGTGGCCGTGGGGGTAGCGGTGGCGGCTGAAACTGTGGAACACCAGCGCCACGCCCAGCAGCACCGCCGAGTTGAGCAACACCGGGTCGAGCACGAACTGGTAGCCGGCGGCATGAATGCTCGGCCCGCCCAGCACCGCCGTCAGCGCCACCGCGCCTGATGGCGGGTGCAGGCAGCGCAGCGCCAGCATCAGGCCGATGGCCACGCCCACCGCCACCGCGGCGGCGACGATTTCGTTGCCGATCCACGCCGCGCAGGTCACGCCCACCAGCGACGCCACCAGGTTGCCGCCCAGCAGTGACCAGGGCTGTGCCAGCGGGCTGGCGGGGGCGGCGAACAGCAGCACCGCCGAGGCGCCCATGGGCGCGATCAACAGCGGTACGTCGGCGCTCAGGCCCAGGGCCCAGGTGCACAGCGCTGCGGTCAGGCCGATGCCCAGCAGGGCACCGAAGGCGGCACGCAACACTTCACGGGGGCTTAAGTGCAACGGCGCGGGACGCCAGCGTTGCAAAAGGGACGGGAGATTCACGGGGACGGGTACCTTGGCCAAAAACGTGGGCATTTATATCACGACGTGATGTATTTGGCCACGAGGCCTTTTTGGCTTATATCGCTATGACATTTGGTCATTGGACGGTGGAAGATCAATCTGTGATGTTAGCGCTACCATCTTTCATGAGTCGCTCCAATGAGTCTCCAGCAACTGCTCTGTCTCTGCGCCCTGGTGCTGCCTGCCAGCGCTTTCGCCACCTATGGCGACGCCCGCCCGGACGCCCCCGACCTGGCGGCCGCCGGCGAATTCAACGTCGGCGTGCGCAGCGAAAACCTGGTGCATCACGACCAGCTGAACGTCCTCGCCAGTAACCCCAACCAGCGCTACGACCGGCCCCTGCGCGTGGAAATCTGGTACCCGGCCACGCTCACCCAAGGCCAACAACCGGGCACGGTCTACACCGACGTGCTGGGCGCCGGCGCCAATGACCCCAAGCGCCCCAACACACCGTTCCAGTTCGCCGGCCGCGCGCTACGTGATGCGCAGGTCAGCAGCCAGGGCCGCTACCCGCTGGTGATCGTGTCCCACGGCTACCCCGGCTCGCGCCTGCAAATGAGCTACCTCACCGAGCACCTGGCGTCCCGTGGCTACGTGGTGGTGGCCATCGACCACACCGACTCCACCCGCGCCGACAAGGCCGGGTTCGCCAGCACCTTGCGCAACCGGCCTTTGGACGACCTGTTCGTGCTGGACCAGGTGGCGGCCTGGGCCAAGCCTGGCAGCGGCCATTACCTGGCGGGCAGGGTGGACGTGGACCACACCGCGCTGGTCGGCTATTCCATGGGCGGCTACGGCGCGTTACTGGTGGGCGGCGCCAGGCTGACCGACGCCGCCGTCAACTTCGTGCCGGGCGGCGCATTGAAGCCCTTGCAGGGCGGCCTGCACGATCCGCGCATCAAGGCGCTGGTAACCTTTGCGCCCTGGGGTGGCCGCCAGGGCCTGTTCGACATGCAGGGCCTGCGCGTGCCGACCCTGTTCGTGGCGGGTGACCAGGATGATATCGCCGGCTACGGCGACGGCGTGCGCCGCCTGGCCGAGAGCGCGGTAAACGCCGACCGCTACCTGCTGGTGTACCAGAACGCCCGCCACAACGTCGCGCCTAACCCGCCACCGCCGGCTGCCAGCGCCAACCCTGAGGACTTCAGCGCCTACAGCGAGCCGGCCTGGGACAGCACGCGGCTGAACAACATCAACCAGCATTTCGTCACCGCCTACCTCGACCAGCAGCTCAAGGGCATGGACCGCAGCGCCTACCTGAACGTCGTCGACGGCAAGTGGCCCGGGTTCCCGCCGCGCAGCGCCGTGGGCATGGAGTTCCACCACTGGCCCGCTGCGGCCATAGCCCCGTAGCAGCTGCCGCCAGGCGGCGTCTTGCATGCGCGGTGCATCAGGCTTACCACAGCGCTCATGACGCGGCCTAACGGCCGCTGCTACAGGGCTTAGAACCTTGCATATATCTATTCGGTCTTTAAATATTTATTTAAATGGCAATAGGATATATGGCATCGGGCTACCGGACTCTACAAACACGACACAAGGATGACCGCCACCGTTCACCACACGGATCGCTCGTTCAAGCTCAAGGCACTGATGCCTTGAGTGGGGGATTCAAGGAGAGCGGTACATGCAAGGTTTTCAACGTCACCCGCTGGCGGCAGCGTTGCTGTCGGCCGGCCTCTTCACCGTAGGCTGCAGCGCCTACGCCGACACCAGCAACGAAGACGGCGCCAAGCTGGACACGGTGATCGTCACCGGCACCCGCGCCCAGGAGCGCACCGCCAGCCAGTCGCTGTCACCCATTGATGTGATCTCTGGGGAAAGCCTGCGCAACAGCGGCTCGGACGAGCTGGGCACGGTGCTGGCGCGGCTGATTCCGTCCATCAACTTCCCGCGCCCAAGCCTGGTGGACGGTGCCGAACTGGCGCGGCCGGCGCAGATGCGCGGGCTGTCGCCCGACCAGGTGCTGGTGCTGGTGAACGGCAAGCGCCGCCACACCGGCGCCTTCGTCAACCTGGGCGGGGCAGTGGGCCGCGGTTCGTCGCCGGCCGACCTCAACGCCATCCCGCTGTCGGCCATCGACCATATCGAGGTGCTGCGCGACGGCGCTTCCGCGCGCTATGGTTCGGACGCCATCGCCGGGGTGATCAACATCATCCTCAAGGACGCCAACCACGGCGGCTCGCTGTCGGCCAAGTATGGCGGCTACAAGAAGGGCGACGGCATACAGCGCGAGCTGGACGGCAACGCCGGCTTCGCCCTGGGCGACCGCGGTTTCTTCAACATCTCCGGCGAGGGCGCCAACAACGACTACACCGACCGCGCTGGCGACGACTACCGCACCGCCAGCATCGGCTCCACCACCTACGGCCAGCACGTGTTCCGCCAGGGCGAGCCGGCCACCAAGGACGGCAAGGTCTTCTTCAACAGCGAATTCGACCTCAACGACAACGCCCAGCTCTACAGCTTCGGCGGCTACAGCCACCGCAGCGGCGAGACCGCGGCGTTCTACCGGGCCAGCAATGCCTCCAACAACATCGCGGCGCTGTACCCCAACGGCTACCTGCCGCTGATAGAAGGCACGCTTGAGGACCGCTCGCTGGTGGTGGGCGTGCGCGGCCAGTGGCTGGGCGACTGGCATTACGACCTGTCGGCCAACTACGGCCAGAACACCTACGAGATCAACACCCGCACCATCAATACTTCCCTGGGCCTGGCCACGCCCACGCACTTCTACAACGGCACCTTGGAAAACGACCAGAAGCAGCTGAGCCTGGACCTGTCCCGCGAGTTCCGCCTGGGCTGGCTGGCCAACCCGGTGTCGCTGTCGGTGGGCACCGAGTACCTGCGCCAGGACTACCAGATCAAGGCCGGCGACCCCGACTCCTATTTCGGCAGCGGCAGCTCGGGCCTGGGTGGTTTCCGCGCCGCCGACGCCGGCAGCTACAGCCGTCACGACGTGGCCGAGTACCTGGACCTGGAAACCGACTTCACCGACAAGCTCAGCGGTTCTGCCGCGGTGCGCCGCGAGGACTACAGCGACTTTGGCGCCAACACCACCGGCTCGCTGTCGGCGCGCTATGCCTTCACCCCACAGGTGGCGCTGCGCGGCAGCATCTCCACCGGCTTGCGCGCGCCGTCCCTGGCGCAGCAGAACTTCACCTACACCTCGTCGCAGCTGATCGGCAATACCGTGCAGGAGGCGGGCACGTTCCCGGCCAACAGCCAGGTAGCGCGCTTGCTCGGCGCCGAAGACCTGAAGCCGGAAAAGTCGCGCAACTACAGCCTGGGCCTGGTGCTGCAACCCACCGACAACCTGACCCTGACTGCCGACGTGTACCGCATCGACATCGACGACCGCATCACCCTGTCCTCCAACCTGGTGCTCAACAACGCCGCCATTGCCTATCTGCAGGCCAACGGCGTGGGCGACATCAACTACACCAGCGCCCGCTACTTCACCAACGCCGTCGACACCAGCACCGACGGCATCGACCTTGTGGCCAACTACCGCTACCAGTTCGACAACGGCGTGCGCTGGAACAGCACCCTGGGCTACAACTACAACCACACCAAGGTCACCGACGTGAAGGCCAACCCGGCGGTGCTCGACGCCCTGGGCGTGAACCTGCAACGCGTGGACCGCCGCGAGAAGGACGGCCTGCTGGGCGACACCACGCCTGAGCACAAGCTGACCCTGGGCAACGATTTCAACTACGGCAACTGGGCGCTGCACAGCACCCTGGTGCGCTACGGCGAGTACACCAGCTACCAGGCCGACGCCGTCAACGACCAGCACTTCCAGGCCGCCTGGGTGCTGGACCTGGCCGTGGACTACCGCTACAGGAACTGGTTGTTCACCCTGGGCGGCGACAACGTCACCGACCAGTACCCGGCCAAGCTCAACGCCTATTCCTCCAGCGGCGGCAACCTGGCCTATAGCACCTTCTCGCCGTATGGCTACAGCGGCGCGTTCTACTACGCGAAGGTGGGCTACAGCTGGTAAGCGGAAGCGGCCCGTAGCAGCTGCCGAAGGCGGCGTCCTCGCCCTACAATTTTGCATATTAACTTATGCATTAAATGAATTTAAATTATTAAAAGCCTAGTGTTAAGGTTCTAAAAAATCCCTCGGCGACCGTGCGCGCGGACCCGAACACCCCCACGCTTGCCCAGGGAACCTCCCATGCCATTCAACACCTTGTCGCGCCGCCACCTGCTCGGCCTGGGCGCCGCCGCCCTGGCCAGCCCACTGCTGCTGTCCTTGCCGCGCAGCGCCTGGGCTGAAGACCACGACCCCATGCAGATGGGCGCCGAGCCGCCCGGTACTGGCGACTTCATCAAGCTGGACGCGCCCTACAAGCTCAAGCTGGCCATCAACCTCAATGCCGTGTGCCTGGCGCCGGTGGTCATCGCCCACGGCGAAGGTTTTTTCAACAAACACAACCTGGACGTGGAGTTCGTCAACTTCGGCAACTCCACCGAAGTGCTGCTCGAAGCCATCGCCACCGGCAAGGCCGACGCCGGCATCGGCATGGCCCTGCGCTGGCTGAAAGCGCTGGAGCAGGGCTTCGACGTCAAGCTCACCGCCGGCACCCACGGCGGTTGCCTGCGCCTGCTGAGCGCTACCAACGGCCCCATCAACAGCCTCACCGACCTCAAGGGCAAGGCCATCGGCGTGACCGACATGGCCGCGCCAGACCGCAACTTCTTCTCCATCCTGCTGAAAAAGCACGGCGTCGACCCGGTGCGCGATGTGGAATGGAAGCTGTACCCCGCCGACCTGCTCAGCACCGCCCTGGCCAAGGGCGAGGTGCAGGCCATCAGCGGCGCCGACCCGTTCATGTACCGGCTGCTCAAGGATGGGCAGGCGCGCGAGCTGTCCACCAACCTGGTGGACGAATACGCCAACCTGTCGTGCTGCGTGGTGGGCGTGACCGGCAAGCTGGTGCGCGACAACAAGCGCGTGGCCGCCGCCTTGACCCAATCCATCCTCGAAGCCCACGACTACGCGGTGCAGCACCCGGAAGCCGTGGCCAAGGGCTTCCAGAAATTTGCCGTCAACACCAGCGAAGCCGAAGTGCAGGCCATCCTCCATTCCCACACCCACGGCCACCACGCCGTGGGCGCGGCGCTGGCCACCGAGATCGTCACCTATGTGGACGACCTTAAGACCGTGGAGGTGTTTGATGCCAGCACCAACGCCGTCGACTTTGCCAAGGAGATCACGGCCAATGTCTTCAGTTGAACTGACCCATGCCGCCACCCGCGCCAACACTCCACGTGCCCGCGTGGGCTGGCGCCCGGCCGTGGCGGTGGCCGCCTGGCTGCTGGCGGCGCTGTTGACGCGCTTCTACCCGGACGCCACCCGCCACTGGCCGTTGACCGAGGGGCTGGCCAACGTTGAGCTGGCCTTGGCGGTAATCGTTGGCGCGCTGGCGGTGCTGGCGCCGCGTTCGTTGCCCCTGGCCCGACGCTTGCGCCACCTGGCGCCCTGGCTGATTGCGCTGGCGCTGCTGCTGAGCGTGTGGGAGCTTGCGACGGCGAAACTGGCGCTGCTGCCGGTGCCGTTCTTCGCGCCGCCGCAAGCCTTGCTCAACGTCTACCTCAGCGACTGGCCACGGCTGTTCGACAGCCTCTGGCATTCCGCGCTGCTGCTGGGCAGCGGCGTGGCGTTGGGGGCGGTGTTCGGCTTCATTGCCGGGGTGTCCATCGGCTGGTCCCGGGCCATCGGCTACTGGCTGCACCCGGTGCTGCGCATCCTCGGCCCGGTGCCGTCCACGGCGCTGCTGCCGCTGTGCTTCTTCCTGTTCCCCAGCAGTTGGAGCGCCAGCGTGTTCCTGATTGCCCTGGCCACCTGGTTCCCGGTCACGGTGCTGACCTGGTCGGGGGTGGCTAGTGTCGACAAGGCCTACTACGACGTGGCCCGCACTCTGGGCGCAAAACCCGGTTTCCTGATTTTCAGGGTCGCCATTCCCGCGGCCTTGCCCCATGTGTTCGTGGGCCTGTTCATGGGCCTGGGCGCGTCGTTCTCGACCCTGGTGGTGGCGGAGATGATGGGGGTCAAGTCCGGCATCGGCTGGTACCTGCAATGGGCCCAGGGCTGGGCGGCGTACGCCAATATGTACGCGGCGTTGCTGGTGATGGCGCTGGCCTGTTCCGGGCTGATCTCGGCGCTGTTCCATGTGCGTGACCACTTGTTGGCGTGGCAGAAAGGAGCGGTCAAATGGTAGCCCTGCACAAACCCCATAGCGCGGGCCTTGCATTGCACATCGAAGGCCTCAGCCACGCCTTCCACCTGGATGGCGAACCGTTGCCGGTGCTGGAAAACGTCAGCCTCGATGTAGCCCCCGGCGAATTCGTGGCCTTGCTGGGGCCGTCTGGCTGCGGCAAATCCACCTTGCTGCGCCTGGTGGCCGGCCTTGAGCCCGCCGACCGTGGCACCCTCAACGGCGACGGCCAGCCCATCAGCGCCCCCGACCCGAGCCGCGTGGTGGTGTTCCAGGACCCCACCCTGTACCCGTGGCGGCGGGTGTGGGACAACGTCGCCGTGGGGCTGGAAGCCCAGGGCGTGCTCAAAAGCCAGCGGGGCAGGGTGGACGCCGCCCTGGCCAAGGTGCACCTGACCGAGTTTGCCCGCGCCTGGCCACGGCAACTGTCCGGCGGCATGGCGCAGCGGGTGGCGCTGGCGCGGGCGCTGGTCAACGAACCGCGCCTGCTGATTCTCGACGAGCCGCTGGGCAAGCTCGATTCGCTGACGCGCATCGCCATGCAGAAGGAGCTGATCGAACTGTGGCAGCGCCAGGGCTACACCGCGCTGCTGGTGACCCATGACGTGGAAGAAGCGCTGCTGCTGGCCAACCGCATCATCGTCTTCAGCGAGCGGCCGGCGCGGGTGAAGGCCGAGATTGTCGTGGAGCGCGGTTATCCGCGGCGGCGGGATGATCCGTACCTGGTGAACCTGCGTACGCAGATTTTGCAGTCTCTGGGGCTGGGCGACGCGTGAGGCGCGCCTGGACGCAGCCTGCGGCAGCTGCTACGGGGGTTATGCGTACACCCGCCACCAGGGGCCTCCCACACGCAGCTGCCATAACACTTATCTCAGGCGTTGAGGTCTGAAACAAGCGGTATGGTGCTGCGGATTTCTTAGTGCAGGTAGTCAAACCTGATCTCCGAGCGCACCTAGGAAGTGGCAAGGAATGGGGTGTGAAGGAGTGTGTCAAGCAAATGCCACAATCCTGCCGGGGAGCCTGGCAGGGTTGTGGCAAGTAGGGGCCCACCCTTAGAGATGGCTGTAGTCAGGCTACCCTATCTAATAAGTGCACTAACACTCTGATAATCACATCATCTTATTTGCGTCAACGAGACATAGTCAAATTTCGCCGGACTAGCACCAGTGTTATCTGACCCAATTGTTATTGTTACATCCTGAGTAGGGGTCGGGAAAAGGTCGAATTCTGCAAAATGCACGTTGAAACCGGGATTGTTACCTCCATTAAATCTAACGCCCCCAACCGTTATCAACACCAAGAGCGCGTCTATTCTTAGCTCTAGCCGGTAGCGACCGACGCCCAAAGTAAAGTTTTTTGTTAGATTTAGCCTGCTGGTTCCTGTTAGCTCTATATGTGAAGGAGTTGTCCATGGATGGTAAGTAATGTTAGTATCCTGCGATTTAATCCAACCGCCCAGATCAGTTCCACCAAAATCAGCATACTCAATAGTCCCCTCCGGCGGCCCTTCCTCCCCATACTTAAACAGTGTTGCCTCTGAGGTCTGCTCCAGCGCCCCAGCCACCAACGTCACGGTATATTCAATAGAAGTAGGCTTGCCGAGATAAGCATCCAACACCGATTTGGGTAGTATAAAATTCAAAACCCCTTGTCCCGCCACCGTCTGTGGGGGAGTTTTATATGGTGGCAAACCCGCCGCCTGGACCAGCACGCTGACTTGCTGGCCATCGGCCTTGCCGGTATAGTCAACCTTTACTGGTTCACCAGTGGAAGGTACCAAGTCAGGATCAAGGTAGCCGTTGGCCTGATGTTCAACAACCGGCGCAACCAAATTCAACACGACATTAATCATCACATAACTCCCAAGAGGAAATACCGTAGCAGCGCCTTCATCCAGGCCGCCACCGAAACCAACTTTAAATTCCAGGTTAACCGCCGCACCATTCTGCAACTTCAACAACACCGCCCGCGGTATTACCCGGCTAACACCGGCTGTCACTTCAGCTGCCGTCACCGTTCCGGCGATGATCAACTCTGTGCTCCACGGCTCATTCTGGTCATCGGTGCTGTGCAAGCGCAGCCACAGCGCCTGCCCCTGGGCAATCAACGGCCACGGTTCGATATGCACGGTGGCGTCGCCCAGCAAGGTGTTGAGGTCCAGGTTGCTGCCCGTCACGGTGAGGATCTTCGGCTGGGGCAAGGTACCCGCCGCGAAGTCGCGTACTTGCAGGGTCAGGCTGTCCGACGTCGGGCTGGCAACGCCGCCGCGAATGCGTGAATACAGCACGTCCACCGCACGCCCCAGGTTGGCGGCCACGGCGCTGGCCGGTACCGGCACGTCCAGGGTGAAACCGCTGACATAAGGCACCCAGGCCAACTCGGGCGTGCCCAGCCCGGCGCTGCCTACCCAGAAAGCGGCAATTGCGTCGCCGAGCAGGAAGTTGGGGTCGGTGATGCGAATGGTGGCGCCGTTGCGGGCGTTCGCCGGGTCCAGCACGTTGTAAGGGTTGGCTTCCACCACCACTGGCAGTGGCAATGGCTGGCTGCCGCCGGCCTGGATAGTGACCGGCAGGGTCAGGGAGCCGGCGCTGCCGCCGCCGGCCCGCGCCACGTGGTAGCTCAGTTCAACCCGGCTGTTGCCTTCGATATGGGGCGTTCTGGCGATGGTGAAAGCGATGTCTTGGTTGAGGTTGCCGGCGTGTACCGGGTAGTACGGTGAGGTGGAGTAGGTATCGCCCAGCCAGTAGACGGTGATCAGATCGCCCACCGCCTTGCCGGTGTAGCCGCCCACCATGACCTGGGTGCTGGCGCCCACCAGGCTGAGGTCGATGACGGCGTTGGGGAAGTCCTTGAGCCAGGGCGCGATCAAGGTGCCGCCCACGACCGTCACGCTCAGGGTAAGCACTGGCGAGTCGTGCGGCACCTGGTCCACCGTTGTCACCCGGTAGGACACCCGCAGGTCGTTGCTGCCCGCCAACACCACGGCGTTTTCATTGGGCACGGCGAACAGCACCGGCTGGCCGTTCTGGACGCTGTCGACGTTGACGTGGGCGGTGTATTCCACCGCCGTGCCGCTGCTGGTGGTGCCGCGCCAGACCAGGTCGATGCCGTCGCCCACGGCCATCACGTCGTAGACCGGCACGGTGACCTGGACCGGACCGCTGCCCACTAATGCCAGTTGCAGGGTGGTGCCGCTGACGTGCTGCACGTCGGGCAAGCCCAGGCTCAGGGCGGTGCCCACCACCACGGCTTCGGCGGCGCTTGAGCGCCGCGGCTGGCCGTTGACTTGCGTCTGGTACACCACCCGCACGCGCCCACCTGACAAGGGCGCCGCTTCGCGGTTGGGCACCACCAGGGTGAAGCCCTGGTTTGCATCGGTGCCTGCCAGCGTGTGGGTCTGCTTGTGCTGGAGCGTTGCGCCCTGGGCTGTGGTGCCGGTCCAGACCAGTTCCACAGTCATGCCATTGTCGATCGTATCGCGGTTAGCCGGGATATAAACGGTCACGTCGTGCGTGCCCAGGCTATCCAGGTTCAGGATGCCGTTCGGCGCCTCGTTGATGTCGGGTGGATACAGCAGCAACGAGCCGTCTTCCACGTTGACCCGCACGGGGAAGCTGAAGCGCGACCAGTTGTTGACCACGTCGCGCACGTCATAGGTGACGATGATGCCCTGGCCCAGGTGGGCGACGATCAAGGCGCGGGGCACGCTGATGGTGATGCTGGGGGCGGTTTCCTGCTCAGCTGTCAGCACGTGGACGATGCGCTCGCCGGCCCAGTACAGCGTCAGCACATCGCCCCGGTAGGCGTTCAGCCACAGGGGAATGACGACCTCTACCGTCTGCCACGGGGCGTTGATGTCGAGGTTCTCGGGAATGCCCTGGGGCAGCGCCAGGTTTTCATTCTCGGGGGTGGTTGGGTTGGGGTCTAGGCCGCCGGGCACCGTGGTCTTGACCAGCACCGAGGTCTCGGCGGAGAACACGTCATTGCCGCTGGTGCGCAGCACATGGTAGTGCAGCGGGTATTCGGCATTGGTGTCCAGCCAGGCTCTGCCCAGGGGAATGTCGCGCGGCAGCAACAGGAAGGTCACCACGCCCAAGGCCTGGTGATCGGGGTTGAAGACGTCGGAAGCCACCTCGACGTTGTCCCAATACAAGGTCATGCCATCGCCCACTGCGCTGTCCACGTAATTGGGGAACTGCACGGCGATGGGCTGCTGGTCGTTGGCCATGTCCTGATAGTTCAAGCCGCTGCGGCGCGCGGGCAAGTTAGGCGCTTCCAGGGCAGGATTACCCGTGTGCGGGGGGTGCAGGGCCAGCCGGGCATGCAGCTGCCGCAGTAGCCGGACGATTGAAGTCATGGCGGGTTCCTCGGGGCGCCGGCGGGGTGCCGGCGGTTCAGCGCAACGTAGCACCGGGGTGTTTGCGGGCGCACCTGTCAGATCTGACAGGTGGGGCTGGAAACCCCGTAGCAGCTGCCGAAGGCTGCGTCCGGCCCCGCTGCGGTGCACCTGGAAGCGGGGCGCCCGGGACGCGGCCTGCGGCGGATGGCCGCCCCCGCCGCTGCTACGGGGGGGCGGCGCGCGATCCTCAGCTGTTGCCCCAGCAACACCCCTTGTTCACTTTGCCTCATTCGCGACTTCCCATCCCACGCCAACCCCTTTAAACCGGGCCTCCCACACCCGGCACGGGTTGTGCAATCACCCCTCAAGGATCATTCGCCGAGGGACGTCCGTGCATTCAACCTTCAAGACTTTCACCCTGGCCACACTCTGTGTGGCACTGGCTGCCTGCGACCGCAGCGCCCAGGTGGCGCAGCGCAGCAGCACGCCGGTCAATGGCGGCACGCTGGTGTACGCCACCGACCGCGAGCCCACCTGCCTGGACCCCCACGTGGCGGGCGACATGCCGCAGGTGTTTATCGGCCAGCAGTACCTGGATTCGCTGGTGTCCATGGACGAGAACGGCAAGATCGGCCCCTGGCTGGCGGAAAGCTGGGAGGTGTCGGCCGACGGCACCACCTACACCTTCCACCTGCGCAAGGACGTGCACTTCACCGATGGCACGCCGTTCACGGCTGCGGCGGTGAAGGCCAACCTCGACCACATGGCCAACCCCAAGACCCAGTCCAGCACCGCCGGTGGCTATATTCGCCAGTACCGCAGCACCGACGTGGTCGACCCGTACACGGCAGTGGTGCACCTGGCCACGCCGTATGCGGCGTTCCTGGAGGTGTTGGCGCAAGGCTTCCTGGGCATCGAGTCGCCCACCGCGCTGCTGCGCTCGCGTGACGAGAACTGCGAGTCGCCGGTAGGCTCGGGGCCGTTCAAGGTGGTGCGCTGGGACCGCCAGAGCCAGGTGGAGCTGGTGCGCAACCCCGACTACCACTGGGCGCCGCCTACGGCCAGGCACAACGGCCCGGCGTACCTGGACCGCATTGTGTGGAAATTCATTCAGGAGCCGTCGGTGCGCTTCGCCTCGCTGCAGGCCGGCGAGGTGGACGTCATCGAGGCGCTGCCGCCCGAGTCCCACGAGGCTGCGCGGCACAACCCTGACCTGAACATCCTGATTGCCCAGCGCCCCGGCAACCCCACCAACGGCACGTTGAACATTACCCGCGCGCCGTTCAACGACGTGCGCGTGCGTGAAGCCTTCGTGCGCAGCGCCGACATCGACGGCGCGCTGAAAAGCGTGTACTTCGGCGAGTTCCCCCGCGCCGGCGGGCCGCTGAGCGTGGCCACGCGCTTCTACAGCGCCGACTTCGAGCACGCCCAGGACTACGACCCGGCGCGCGCCGCGCAGTTGCTGGACGCCGCCGGCTACACCCAGCGCGACGCCGACGGCTACCGCACCAGGGACGGCAAGCGCCTGCAGGTGCACGTGGTGATGGGCAACCGCACCGCGCCCTCCGAGCAGACCCTGTGGGAGCAGGTGCAGGCCACCACCCGTGCTGCCGGTTTCGAGCTGATCATCGACCAGATGAGCGACACCCAGGCCACCGACCGCCAGTCCAAGTGGGACTACGACGTGCGCCTGGGCTACTGGAACACCAACACCGCCGACGTGCTGCGCATCATCTTCAGCTCGCAGTTCCTGGCGCCGGCCGGGGTAGGCGGGTACCACCAGAACACCGCCGGCTACAACGACCCCCATTTCGACCAGCTGGTCGAAAGTGCCCTGGCCACCCAGGACCCGGCCCAGCGCCAGGCCTTGTACTACCAGGCCCAGGCCCAGGCCAGCAAGGCCTACCTGGAACTGACCACCTACCCGCAAAGCACGCGCCTGGGCATCTACAAGACCACCCAGGGGGTGCGCATCGAGCCGTCCCTGGCGGTGACCTACCTGTATGACGCCTGGGTGGACAAAGGCCAGAACAAAGGAGTGAAACCATGAATGCCATCGTGACGCTCGACAACCCCCGGCGCCAGCGCCTGGTTCACCTGGGCCAGCGCGCCGCCTGGCGCCTGGGCGGCGCGGTGCTGGTGCTGTGGGCCGTGGCCACCCTGACGTTCTTCGCCCTGCGGCTGATGCCTGGTGACCCGGTGCTGGCCATTCTCGGCGGGCCCAGTGGCAACCCCACGGCGGAAACCATCGCCGAGGCCACCCGTGAGTTCGGCCTCGACAAGCCGCTGGCGGTGCAATACGGCGTGTACCTGTGGAAGCTGCTGCACGGTGACCTGGGCGTGTCCTACTCCCAGCACCAGCCGGTGACCCAGGTGCTGGCCGAGCAGAGCGGGCCAACCCTGGAACTGCTGGTGCTGGCCCTGGTGCTGGCGTGGCTGCTGGTGCTGGCCTGGACCCTGGTGACGGCCGGGCGCCGCTCGTGGCTGAGCCGGCTGGGCTCGCTGGCCGAGACCCTGGCGGCGGCGCTGCCGCAGTTCTGGCTGGGCATTGTGCTGCTGGCGGTGTTCGCTTTCGGCCTGAAGTGGTTCCCGCCAGCGGGCAGTGATGGCTTCGCCACGCTGGTGCTGCCGGCTTTCGCGTTGGCGTTTCCGCTGGCCGGGTTCATCGGCCAGGTCACGCGCGAATCGCTGGAACACACCCTGGAGCAGCCTTTCGTGCTCACCGCCCGCACCCGTGGCCTCAGCGACCTGGCGGTGCGCTTCAAGCATGCGCTGCGCCACGCCGTGCTGCCGGGGGTGTCGCTGTCGGGCTGGGCCATCGGCGCGCTGATCAGCGGCGCGGTGGTGGTGGAAGTGATCTTTTCCCGCAAGGGCCTCGGCCGCCAGCTGTACCAGGCGGTGCAGGCCCAGGACCTGCCCCTGACCATCGGCATCAGCCTGGTGGTAGCCGCCGGCTATGTGCTGGCCAACATTCTCATCGACCTGCTGTACGAATGGATCGACCCACGCCTGGCGGAGCAACGCCCATGAGCCAATTAGTCCTTGAAGCACCGGTGCTGGCATTGCCGCGCCAGCGCCTGAGCGTCCGCTGGGGCACGCTGCTGGCGGGCCTGTTCATTGCCTGGCTGCTGGCCGCAGCGCTGGTGCCAGACCTGTTCAGCCACACTGACCCGCTGGCCATCGTGCCGCGCGACGCCTTCCACCCGCCCAGCTGGGCACACTGGTTCGGCACCGACCAGTCGGGCCGCGATATCTATGCCCGTGTCGTCCACGGCGCGCGCCAGTCGCTGTTCATCGGCGTGGCGGCCACCGCGTTGGCCATGTCCATCGCCATCAGCCTGGGGCTGCTGGGCGGCCTGCTGGGCGGCTGGACCGACCGGGCCATCGGCTGGCTGCTGGAAGTGCTGTTCGCCTTCCCGTCGCTGGTGCTGGCATTGCTGTTCGTGGCGGTGTTCGGCAGCGGCATTGGCCCGCTGATCATCGCCACCGGCATCGGCGGCGCGCCGGGTTACGCCCGCATGGTGCGCGGCCAGGTGTTGAGCGTGCGCAACGCCGGCTACATCGAAGCCGCCCGCGCCCTGGGCCACCGCCCGGCGCGCATCATCCTCCGGCAACTGCTGCCCAATGCCCTGCGGCCGCTGGTGGTGACCATGACCATGGGCGTCGGCCAGGCCATCGTCTGGGCCTCGGCGCTGAGCTTCCTGGGCCTGGGCGCCAAGCCACCGGCACCGGAGTGGGGAACCATGCTGTCCATGGGCCGCGACTTCGTGGTCAACGCGCCGTGGCTGACCTTCGTCCCGGGCCTGTTCATTGTGCTCACCACGCTGTCCACCACGGTGCTGGGCCGTTACCTGCAACAACGCCTGGAGGGCCGCCTGTCATGAGCCGCAAAACCCTGATTGTCGAAGGGCTGTCGATTCGCTTTGGCGACCACAGCGTGGTCCGTGACGTGAGCTTCACCCTGGCCCCGGGCAAGACCCTGGCGCTGGTGGGTGAGTCCGGCTCGGGCAAGAGCGTCACCGCGCGCAGCCTGATCGGCCTGGCCGGCGCCGGCGCGCAGATCAGCGCGCGCACCCTGCGTTACGGCGACCACGACCTGCTGAAGCTGTCCGAACGGCAATGGCGCCAGCTGCGTGGCCAGGCCATCGGCTTCGTGCTGCAGGACGCGCTGGTGTCCCTGGACCCGTTGCGGCCGGTGGGCAAGGAAATTCTCGAAGTGCTGACCACTCACCAGTGGGGCACCGCCGCCAGCCGCCCGCAGCGCGTGCAAGCGCTGCTGGAACGGGTGGGCGTGCCGGAGCCGGCGCTGCGTGCGCGGCAGCGCCCCGACCAACTGTCTGGCGGGCTGCGCCAGCGCGCGCTGATCGCCAGCGCCCTGGCCCTGGACCCGCACCTGGTGATTGCCGACGAACCGACCACGGCCCTGGACGCCACGGTGCAGGCGCAGATTCTGGAAGTGCTGCAGGCGATCAAGGCGCGGGGCGACTCGCTGCTGATCATCAGCCATGACCTGGCCGTGGTCGCGCAGCTGGCCGACGAGGTGCTGGTGCTGCGCCACGGCGAAGTGGTGGAGCAGGGGCCCACCGACCAGGTGCTGCGCCAGCCCAGCCACCCCTACACCCAGGCGCTGTTGGACGCAGTGCCCGGCGAGCATGGGCGCGCGGCGCGGCCGAACCAGGGTGAAGTGCTGTTGCGCGCCAGCGGCCTGGGCAAGCGCTACGTGGGCCCGGACCGCCAGGTACGCCAGGTGGTGAACGACGTCAGTTTCGAGCTGCGCGCCGGCCAGACCCTGGGCATTGTCGGCGAGTCGGGCTCGGGCAAGACCACCGCCGCACGCATCGCCCTGGGCCTGCTGACCCCGGACGCCGGCACCGTGACCTTCGCCGGCCAGCCCTGGAACGCCGTTGGTGATACGGTCAGCGAGGCCCAGCGCCGCCTGCGCCGCCGCGACATCAGCGTGATCTACCAGGACCCGCTCAGTTCCTTCGACCCGCGCTGGAGCGTCGGCCAGATCCTCGCCGACGCCCTCGACGTGGCCGGCGTGGCCAAGGCGGAGCAGGGCGCGCGCGTGGCCAAATTGCTCGACCAGGTGCGCCTGCCCGGCGCCCTGGCCAGCCGCCGGCCGCTGCAATTGTCCGGTGGCCAGCGCCAGCGCGTGGCCATTGCCCGCGCCATTGCCAGCAACCCCAAGGTGATTGTCTGCGACGAGCCGGTGTCGGCGCTGGACGTGTCGGTGCAGGCCCAGGTGCTGGACCTGTTGGCCGACCTGCAGGCCGAGCTGGGCGTGGCCTATCTGTTCATCTCCCACGACCTGGGGGTGATTCGCCAGGTCAGCGACCAGGTGCTGGTGATGCGCCACGGCCAGGTGGTGGAAAGCGGCCCGGTGGCGCAGGTGTTCGACCAGCCGCGCCACGACTACACCCGCCGCCTGCTGGCCGCGGTGCCGCGCCTGCCCGGCGCCGGCGCCGGCGTTGCATGGGTGGCACCGCCCCAGGAAGACGAAAACCCGCTGTGGCTCTTCGACGAGTCGCGGCTATGGAAGATTGCCATTTGAACCGCCCAGGAGTACCCATGACCGTTCAGGCCCTGAAAGACCGTATCAACGCCTTGCTGCCGGCCATCGAGGCCGGCGCCGCAGCCCGCGAACGCGACCGCCAGTTGCCCTACGAGGCCGTGCGCCAATTGGCCGAGGCCGGCCTCTACACCTTGCGCATTCCGCAGGCGGCCGGCGGCCCCGGTGGCAGTGTGCGCGACACCATCGAAGTGTTGCTGGCCGTGGCCAGCGTCGACTCCAACACCGCCCAGGCCCTGCGCCCGGGCCTGGCTTTCATCGAAGGCCTGCTGGCCAGCACCGCCGACGATGCCGAAGCCGAGCGCCAGCGCTGGTTCGCCCGCTACCTGGACGGCGCCGTGCTGGGCAACGCCGGCTGGGAAGTGGGCGGCGCCAACGGCGCCATCAGCGCGCGCATCGTGCGCCAGGGCGACCACTACCGGGTCAATGGCAGCAAGTACTACAGCACCGGCTCGCTGTACGCCGACTGGATCAGCGTGGTGGCGCTGGACGAGGACGACCTGCCGCGCTCCTTCGTGCTGCCCCGTGACCGCCAGGGCCTGGTGCTGCTGGACGACTTCGACGCCATGGGCCAGCGCCTCACCGCCAGCGGCACCACGCGCCTGGACGACGTGATCGTGTACCCGGACGAGTTGCGCACGCGCACCGTGGAAGAGGGCACGCGCACCATCGTCACGCCGTTCCTGCAGCTGTTCCTCGCCACTGTGCAGGCCGGCATCGCCCGGAATGCCTTCAACGACGCGGTGCGCTTTGCCCAGGCCCATGCGCGGCCGATCAAGCACAGCAGCGCCACGCGCTCGGTGGACGACCCTTATGTAGAACTGAGCGTGGGCGAGATCGCCGCCCGCGCCTACGCCGCCGAAGCCGTGGTGCTGCGCGCCGCCGACACCATCGACCGCGCCTGGGCCGCCGGCCAGGCGCCGGCGCTGGTGGAGCAGGCCGCGGTGGAAGTGGCGCAGGCGCAGTTCATCACCGCCGACAGCGCGCTGAAGGCCGCCGAGCGCCTGTTCGACGTGGGCGGCGCCTCCACCACTAGCCGCCAGCACAACCTCGACCGGCACTGGCGCAACGCCCGCACCGTGGCCAACCACAACCCGCGCGACTGGAAAGCCGCGGCGGTCGGCGCCTGGGCGCTGAAAGGCACGCCACCGCCGACCTCCGGGTTGTTCTAAGGGCTAGCCCAACCCCTGTGGGAGCTGGCTTGCCAGCGAGTTTTTGGGGCCCCTGAAAAGCTCGCTGGCAAGCCAGCTCCCACTGTACCAACTCTGGCACATTTCATGATTGTCATGCTCGCCCCCGTATCCTGCGGATGATTTGCCAAGGAAGCGCTATCCCATGTCCCAGAGCACTGCAACGCCCGAAAAATGGAAGGTCGACCACCTTCCGGGCACCCCGTTGGGCTTCGTCCTGCTGTTCCTGCGCCGTTTCAAGGCTTGGTACCTGGCCATCCTGCTGCTGCAGATTGGCGCAGCCGTGTGCACGATCCTGGTCCCCTGGGGCCTGGGGCGCCTGACCGGGCTGATCAGCCACCTGGCCGATATTCACCAGGCCTTCGACGTTCTGCACACGCCGTTGCTGCTGTTCGCCGGCCTGCTGGTGCTGGAAATGCTGATGCTGCGCATCGGCAACGGCTGCCACATCCACGTGGTGCCCATCCAGCGCCGCGCCGTTACCCAGACGCTGTTTGCCTACCTGCAGCAGCACTCCCACCGCTTCGTCAGCAGCGAGTTCGCCGGCGCCCTGGCGCACAAGGTTTCGGAGGTGTCGATGGGGGTGAACATGACCATCGCCATCGTCCTGTTCGACCTGATTCCGGTGCTGGTCACCCTCAGCGTCTCGGTAGTGTTGCTGTACCTGGCCGCCCCGGCGCTGGGCCAGTTCATGCTGGTGTGGGCGCTGTTGTTCACCGGCATCAGCTACTGGTTGGCACGCCGCAGCCAGCCGCTGGCGCAGCAGTTTTCCTCGGCGCGCAGCCTCAGCAACGGCAAGGTGGTGGACGCGGTCAGCAACCTCACCAACATCCGCCTGTTCGCCCGCCACGCCTATGAATACGACTACCTCAACGGCTTTCTCAACCGCGAAATGAAGGCCGCCTACCGGGCGTTCATCTACATGGAGAAGATCCGCTGGCTACTGTCGGGGCTGGGCGTGGCGCTGAAACTGGGCATGGTGCTGCTGGCCCTGTACCTGTGGCGCGAGCAGCGCCTGGACCTGGCCGGTTTCGTCATGGCCACCAGCCTGTCGCTGCTGATTGTCAACGATGTGGGCAACCTGGCCCGGCGCCTGCTGGACTTCTTCGAGGCGGCCGGCAACATCGCCAACGGCGTGCGCACCCTGGTCCGCCCCCACGAGGTTACCGACCAGGCCGCCGCCGAGCGCCTGGAGGTGCAGCGCGGGCACATCGAGTTTCGCAACGTGACCTTCGGCTACCGCCCCGGGCAGGCGATTTTCCATGAGTTCAACGTGACCATCCCGCCCGGCCAGCGCGTGGGCCTGGTGGGCTCGTCGGGCTCGGGCAAGTCGACCCTGCTGAGCCTGCTACTGCGCCTGTACGACGTGCAGGGCGGGGCGGTGCTGATCGATGGCCAGGACGTGCGCCAGGTTACCCAGCACTCGCTGCACGGGCAGATCGGCCTCATACCCCAGGAGCCGGGGCTGTTCCACCGCACCATCCGTGAAAATATCCATTACGGCCGGCTGGATGCCAGCCATGAAGAACTGGACGCGGCCATTCACCGCGCCGGTGCCCAGGGTTTCATCGGCGAGATGGAGCACGGCTACGAGTCGCTGGTGGGCGAACGTGGGGTGAAGTTGTCCGGTGGGCAGCGGCAACGCATCGCCATCGCCCGGGTGATCCTCAAGAACGCGCCGATCCTGGTGATGGACGAGGCCACCTCCAGCCTCGACTCCATCACCGAGCGCTTCATTCAGGACAAGCTCGACGAGATCATGGACGACAAGACCGTGCTGGTGGTGGCCCACCGGCTGTCGACGGTGGCGCACCTGGACCGCATCCTGGTGATGGACCATGGGCGGTTGGTGGAGGATGGCAGCCATGAGGAACTGCTGCGCAAGCGCGGGCACTATTACCGGTTGTGGAGCCGCCAGGCCCAGGCGGCGGAAGAATTGACCTCGTGAATATATATGCACTTTGGGAATATCAAAAGCACAATCAATTCCTTTTGATTTTAACTGGGCTGGGGCACAGTAAACCCATCGCGGCACTGGGCCGCAACTTCCAACACAAGGGAATCGTGCCATGACCATCAAAGCCATCAACGTACGCAACCAGTTCAAAGGCGTGATCAAGGAGATCATCGAAGGCCCGGTGGTATCGGAAATCGATGTGCAGACGGCTTCCGGCATCGTCACCTCGGTGATCACCACGCGCTCCATCCATGAGCTGGAGCTGAAAGTGGGCAGCGAAGTGATCGCGTTCGTGAAGTCCACCGAAGTGTCCATCGCCAAGCTCTGAGCCATCCCCGGCAAGCTATTCATTGACCGCGCGGCGCCACGGGACGAATATCGTGGTGCAGCGAGGCTCAAGGAGGCAGGCCATGAACAAATTCGCCCATTACGCACGCAACCCCAGTGGTCGCGATTTTGCCGTGGGCGACATCCATGGCCACTTCGGCCGCCTGCAAGCCACCCTTGACCGCCTGGGCTTCGACCCGGCCACCGACCGCCTGTTCAGCGTGGGCGACCTGGTGGACCGCGGCCCGCAAAGCGAAGAGTGCCTGGAGTGGCTGGACCGCCCCTGGTTCTTTGCCGTGCAGGGCAACCACGAAGCCCTGGCCATCCAGCACCACGCCAACATCAGCGTCGACGAGCGCATGTACCGCGCCAGCGGCGGCGCCTGGTTCCTGGACGCCAGCGCAGAAAAACAGCAGTTGTACGCCCAGCGTTTCAGCCAGCTGCCGGTGGCGCTGGAAGTGGAGACCAGCCGTGGCCTGGTAGGCCTGGTGCACGCCGACTGCCCGTTTCCCACCTGGCGCCAGTTGCGCGACTTCCTGCAGCACCGCTGGCCTGGCGATACCTACACCGACGAAGGCTGCCAGTGGTCGCGGGCCCGCATCAAGCGTGGCGACGGCAGCGGCATTCGTGACGTGCGCGCGGTGATTGTCGGCCACACGCCGCTGCGTAGGCCACGGCGCCTGGGCAACGTCTGGCACATCGACACGGCGGGCTGGAGCGAGGGCTATTTCACCCTGATGGAACTGGGCAGCCTGGAGCCGCTGAGCGTGCCGGCGGCCGTTACCCGCTGACGCTTACACCAGCGGTTCGGGCTGCACCTGGCGCTGCGGCTGGGGTGGGTAGAGGCGGTTGCGGCCGTGGCTCTTGGCCTGGTACAGGGCCTGGTCGGCGGCCTGGATCAACAGGTGCGGCTGGGTGTCTTCGCCTTCCGGCACCCACACGTGCACGCCCGCACTCAAGGTCACCAGGCCGCCGTCGTTGCCGGCGTGGTGAATCATCAGCGCGCGCACGCTGTCGAGAATCTTGTGCGCCACCTGCCAGGTGCCGGTCCAGTCGCTTTCGGGCAACACCACCAGCAGCTCTTCACCGCCATAGCGCACCACCAGGTCACTGCTGCGGCCCACGCAGTCCAGCACCGCGCGGCCCACGGCGCGCAGGCACTGGTCGCCGGCGGGGTGGCCGTACAGGTCGTTGAAGCGCTTGAAATGGTCGACGTCGAGCATGATCAACCCCAGCGGCTTGCTGTTGCGCCGGGCGCGGCCGATTTCGTGGGGCAGGGCGGCATCCAGCTGGCGGCGGTTGGCAAGCCCGGTGAGGGCGTCCTGCATGGCCAGGATCTCCAGCGCGGCGTGGGCGTTGCGCAGTTGCGCCTCGGTGCGCAGGCCGTAGCGCAGCTGGCGAATCAGCGCGATGCCGAATATCGACAGCGCCACGCCCACCACCAGGATAAACGCCGCCGAGCGCAGCAGGTTGGCGTGCCAGGTGGCATAGATGGCGTCCTTGGACTGCGCGGCTTCCACCACCAGCGGGTACCTGTCCAGTGACTTGTAGCTGAACAGCCGTGACACGCCGTCGATCAGCGACGGCATCATGCTGCTGCCCGAGGGCTGGTTGGGCAGCAGTTCGCTGAACACCCGGCCCTTGGCCAGGCTGGTGCCGATCACGTGCTCGTCGAACGGCCGCCGGGCCAGCACCGTGCCGTTGCCCAGGGCCAGCACGATGACGCCCTGGCGGTCGAGGTCGAAGGATTGGTAGAAACGGTTGAAGAACTCCAGGTCCAGGGTTGCCAGGGCCACCCCGGCAAACGCGCCGTCCGGCCCTTCGATGCGCCGCGACACAGGGATGATCAGCTGGTTGTTGGTGCGGCTGCGTATTACCGGGCCGATGTGCACGGCGTTGCCGCGGTTGAAGCGGTGGAACTGGAAATATTCGCGGTCGGCGTTGTTGACGCCGGCCGGGTCGACGTCGTTGGAGGTCACCAGCCAGCGGCCGTCCTTGTCGTAGATGAACAGGCCGTGCAGCTGCGTCAGTTCATGGGTGCGGGCCTGCATCAGGCGGTGCAGGCGCGTCAGCTGTCCGGGGCCGGTGCCGTCGCTTTGTACCCGTTCGGCAAGGTCTGCCAGCACCGTGTCGGCTTCCTGCACGGTGCTTTCGGCGTGCTGGGCAAGCGAGCGGGCAAGGTTGGCGGTGTGGGTCTGCGCCACCCGCAGCGCCTGGGTGCGGGCGGTCCAGCTTTGCCAGGTGTCCAGGCCCACCAACGACAGCAGCACCAGCGCCATGAAGCCGATTGCGAGGCGTTGCGCCGAGGGCCGAGCCTTGAGAATGATGCGCTGTTGCAGATTTTCCAGCATCGGCGGCCATGTATGGATATGTGCGTTTTCACAGTGTAGCAGCGGGTCGCCGAGCCGCGTCCGCGGACGTTCGGCGGTGGCCCGGGACGCGGCCTGCGGCCGCTGCTACGGGGGCGCGTGTACCTTCGTCGATCGCGTCGTCTGCATCGCGGCCAAGGCCGGCTCCTACCACGGACAGCGTAGGAGCCGACTTTAGTCGCGATGCAGGCAACGCGGTTTCAAGACAGTTGCTGCTACAGGGTTATCGGTCGTTGAAGGTGTAGCGGTCCTTGCCGTTGTGCTTGGCGGCATACAGTGCCTGGTCGGCCTTGACCAGCGCCATGGTCATGCTGTCGCGCGGGTCGATGTGCGCCACGCCGATGCTGATGGTCACCGGGTAGCGTACTGGCGCTGTGCGCACCGTGGCGCACAGGGCGTCCACGCGGCGGGCCACTTCGTCGCGGCCCAGGCCCCAGATGTACAGGGCGAACTCCTCGCCGCCCAGCCGCGCGTAGACGAACTCGCCCATGCAGGCCTTGATGTCGGCGGCGATGCGCTTGAGCACCACGTCGCCGATGTCGTGGCCATGGGTGTCGTTGACCTTCTTGAAGTTGTCTATGTCGATCATCGCCAGGTAGTGGTCGCCGTCACGGGCGGCAGCAGGCAGGCGCTTGCCGGCCAGGGTCAGGAATGAACGGCGGTTGGGAATTTCGGTGAGGGTGTCGAAGTAGGCCTGGTCCAGCAATTGGCGCGACATATAGAAGTTGTGCAGTTTTATCAGCCGCAGCGAAAAGTAGGCGTAAGTGGTCAAGGCGCTGAGGAACAGCGCGTAGCACACCACCAGGCTGCCCTTCAGGTCGAACGGCTGAAGGTCGCTTGCGAACGGGTTGAGGACGACCCAGGTGATGGCCAGCGTGGCGTAGAAGCCCCTGCGCCGCTGCGGCATGACCGTGGCGGTGAACAGGATGGTGGCCGCAGCCACCACCAGCCAGCCTACCTCAAGGTCGTTGGGCAGGCCGTTGATCACCAGGCGCGTGGCCGTGGCGATCACTAGCACGAAGGCCAGGTTCAGCCATTCGAAATGGCGCACCCGGCGCACGTACGCCACCGCCAGCACCAGCGCCGCCAGGGGCAGCATGAACACCAGCGAACGCCAGGTAAGGCCCTGGCCGGCCTGGAAGCTGACGATCAGGTCGAACATCAGCCATATGAACAGGCTGGCGCCGAGTACCAGCACGCAGAAGCGCCGCATGCGCTCGAAGTCGTGCTGGAAGAACTCGTCCACCCGCTCGGGGGGCATCGGCGTCTTGAGTAGCTGCGTCTCGATGGTCTTGAACATGCGCGGCCTGGGTCCTTCAGGTTGCCGGTTAGAGCAAAGCAGCCGCGCGTGTGCTTGTCCAGTCTGTTACGTGTACAGGTGGAAGCCGCGCCCGGCCTTGCGCCCCAGGTAGCCGGCGGCGACCATTTCGCGCAGCAGGGGGGCGGCGCGGTATTTGCTGTCGCCAAAGCCCTCCAGGAACGAATCCATGATCGCCAGCAGGGTGTCCAGGCCGATCAGGTCGGCCAGCGCCAACGGGCCGATGGGCTGGTTGCAGCCCAGGCGCATGCCGGTGTCGATGTCCTCGGCGCTGGCCAGGCCTTCGCTGAGCACCAGGATGGCCTCGTTGATCATCGGCACCAGAATGCGGTTGACCACGAAGCCTGGGCGGTTGCCGGCGCTGATGGCGGTCTTGCCCAGGCGCCCGCTCAGTTCCAGGGCCACGGCGTTGGCGGCATCGCTGGTCTGCAGGCCGCGAATCACCTCCACCAGCGCCATCATCGGCACCGGGTTGAAGAAGTGCAGGCCGATGAAGCGCTCAGGGGCGTTGACGCTGGCGGCCAGTTGGGTCACCGACAACGACGAGGTGTTGGTGGCGATGATGCACTGGTCACTGACCTGCGCGGCAATCTGCTGCAGTATCTTCAGCTTGAGCCCGAGGTTCTCGGTGGCGGCCTCGATCACCAGCTGGGCAGCAGCCAGGCGCGCGTAGTCGGTGCTGGTGGTGATGCGCGCCAGGGCCTGGTCGGCCTGGTCCTGCGTCAGGGTTTCCTTGCTGACCTGGCGTTGCAGGTTCTTGCCCAGGGTGGCCAGGCCTTTTTCCAGGGCGGCGTCGCTGATGTCCAGCAGGGTGACGCTGTAGCCGGACAGCGCGCACACCTGCGCGATGCCATTGCCCATGGTGCCGGCGCCGATGACGGCGATGTGTTGCACGGTCATGTCATGTTCCTTCAATTAAACGCGTTCGAACAATACGGCGATACCCTGGCCGCCACCGATGCACATGGTCGCCAGGCCATAGCGGCCCTGGGTGCGGTGCAATTCGTGGATGGCCTTGGTGGCGATGATCGCGCCGGTGGCGCCCACCGGGTGGCCCAGGGAGATGCCCGAGCCATTGGGGTTGACCTTGGCCGGGTCGAAATCCAGCTCGCGGGCCACGGCGCAGGCCTGGGCGGCGAAGGCTTCGTTGGACTCGATCACGTCCAGGTCCTGCACGCGCAGGCCGGCCTTGAGCAGCACCTGGCGGGTGGCGGGAATCGGCCCCAGGCCCATCAGCGCCGGCTCCACGCCGGCGTGGCCGTAACCCACCAGCCGCGCCAGCGGCACAAGGTTATGGGCGCGCACGGTCTCGGCGGTAGCCAGCACCAGCGCGGCGGCGCCGTCGTTGAGGCTGGAGGCGTTGCCCGGGGTTACCGTGCCGTCCTTCTTGAACGCCGGCTTCATCTTCGCCAACTGCTCGGCGTCCACGGCGCGCACGTTTTCGTCCTCGGCGAAGGTCACCGGGCCTTTGCGCGTGGCAATCTCGATAGGCACGATCTGCGAGGCAAACCGCCCCTCGGCAATGGCCCGCGCGGCGCGCTGCTGGCTGACCAGCGCCAGTTCATCCTGCATCTGCCGGGTTATGCCGTACTTTTCGGCAATGTTCTCCGCGGTGATGCCCATGTGAATGCTGGCGAACGGGTCGTGCAGCACGCCCAGCATGTAGTCCAGCGCCTGGATATCGCCCATGCGCGCGCCCCAGCGGGTCTGTTGCAGGAAATACGGGCCACGGCTCATCGACTCGACACCGCCGGCCAACACCGCGCCGGCGTCGCCCAGCAACAGGCTCTGCGCCGCCGAAACGATGGCCTGCAGGCCGGAGCCGCACAGGCGGTTGACGTTGAATGCAGGTGTCTCTTGAGGAATGCCGGCGTTGACCGCCGCCACCCGCGACACGTAGGCGTCGCGCGGCTCGGTGGGGATCACCGTGCCGAACACCACATGGCCGATGTGCTCGGGGGCCAGTTTGGCCCGCTCAAGGGCGGCGCGGGCCAGGTCGGTGGCCAGTTGGGTGGGCGGTACATCCTTGAGCGAACCGCCAAAACTGCCGATGGCCGAGCGCGCGGCGCTGACCACGAAGATTTCCGGGGTGGACATGGGGAGGGCTCCTGACTGGGCGTATTGTTTTTTGCCCAGTCTAGAGCGCTCAGGGGGGATTTGTCTCTTGCGGGAACTCAGCGGTCCCAGGGCGAACCGCGAGTCAGGCCTGCGGCACCATGGCGAAGCCCACGCCGAAACGGTTCCAGGCATTGATCGTGGCAATCGCCAGGGTCAGGTTAGCCACTTCCGCTTCGCTGAAGTGCTCAAGCAACGCTTCATATTGATGTTGTGGCGCGTGATGGATGGACAGCAGCGTCAGGCTTTCCACCCAGGCCAATGCCGCACGCTCACGCGGGGTGAAGAACGGCGTTTCTTCCCACACGGTCAGGGTCTGCAGGCGGGCCTCGGTTTCGCCCGCCTTGCGCGCATCGTTGGCGTGCATGTTCACGCAGTAGGCGCAGCCGTTGAGCTGCGAAGCGCGCAGGCGCACCAGCTCCAGCAGCGAGTTTTCCAGGCCGGATTTTGCCAGGGCCATCTCCAGGCCAACCATGGCCTTGTAGGCGTCGGGTGCGACTTTGGCCCATTCGATGCGCTTGTTCATTTCGGTGTCTCCGGGGTAGATGTTGTGTGGGAGCTACCTTAACGCTCAGGCCAATTGCACCGAATAGCCAATGCGGCGCTTTACCGGGGGGCCAATTGCTGGAAGATGTCACGCACCCGGTCCAGGGCCGGGTCGATGTCCAGCAGGTCGATGGCGCCGAAGCCCAGCAACAGCCCCGGCACCGGCGTTTGCCGGCTGTAGAACGGCGTGATCGGGTACAGGCCCACCTCGGCCTTGCGCGCCACGTTGATCAGCACCCCCAGGTCGGCGTCCGACTGGCTCAGGGCGGTCAGGTGGTAGCCGGCGGTGGCGGGCACGGCGGCCAGCCAGGGCGCCAGGTCACCGGCCAGGCGCTGCAGAATGCGTTCGCGGCGGGCGCTGTACACCTCGAAGCAGCGGCGTACGTGCTTGAGCAGTTCGCCCTCGGTGATGAACTTGGCCAAGGCCCATTGGCTGAGGGTGGGCGTGTGCCAGTCGGTCAACTGCTTGGCCACTTTCACCGCTTGCAGAATGGCCGCCGGCAGCACCGCGTAGCCCAGGCGCAGTTCGGGCAGCAGGGTCTTGGAGAAAGTGCCGATGTAGGCCACCAGGCCGTAAGGGTCCAGGCTCTGCAGGGAGTCGGTGGGCGGCCCCTCGTAGCGGAACTCGCTGTCGTAGTCGTCCTCGATGATGATCGCCCCCAGCTGCGCGGCGCGGGCCAACAGCGCCTGGCGGCGGGCCAGGCTCATGGGCATGCCCAGCGGAAACTGGTGCGAGGGGGTGACGTAGATCAACCGGGTGCCCTCCGGGATCAGCTCCACGCGCAGCCCTTGGTCGTCCACCGGCACGTCCACCACGTCGGCGCGCTGGGCGGCGAACAGCTGGCGGGCGAAGGGGTAGCCGGGGTCTTCCATGGCCACCTTGCAACCGGGCTCGATCAGCACCCGGGCAATCAGGTCCAGCGCCTGCTGCGCGCCGTTGGTGATCAGCACGCTGTCGACACTGGCGCGCACGCCGCGGGCAAAGCCGATGTGCCGCGCCACGGCTTCGCGCAGCTCGGGCAGCCCTTGAGGGTCACCGTGCAAGGCGCGCGAGCGGTTGAACTGGCGCAGGGCGTAAAGGGTGCAGCGCCGCCACTGGTCGAAAGGGAAGTGGGTTTTCAGCGACGCGCCGCCGATGAATTCATAGCGGGCGCGGCCCTGGGCCGCGGCATGGCTGAGCGGCATGGGCATGTCGCGCCACAGCGCCAGCACGGCGGCGCTCGCCAGCGGCGAGGCCGGTTGCACGTCGGGCTGGGTGATGGGCCGGGCATTGACGAAGGTGCCGCTGCCCACGCGGCCGCTGAGCAGGTTGTCGTAAGTCAGGCGTGAATAGGCATCGGCCACGGTCTTGCGTGACACGCCCAGTTGCGTCGCCAGCAGGCGCGTGGGCGGCAGCTGGGTGCCGGCGGCCAGGCGGCCGCTGTCGATGGCGTCGTACAGTTGGCGGTAGAGTTGCTCGCCCAGATCCTTGCGGGTGGGGAAGGTGATGTGCAGTTCCATGGGTGCATGCAGGCAGCGAATGACAACGCCATCGTAGCAGCTGCCGCAGGCTGCGTCCGGCGGCGGTCCTGCGTTGCTCCAGGACGCGGCCTTCGGCCGCTGCTACGGGGGGGGGCGTCAGTCCCAGTGGGGGGCCACGCTGGCCGGGCTGGTGAGGCGTTCGCCGCGGTCCAGGGCGGCGATTGCGGCCATGTCGGCGTCGCTCAGGCGCAGGTTTACGGCCGCCAGGTTGCTGGCCAGGTTGTTGCGGCGGGTGGACGACGGGATCACCGCGTAGCCCAGCTGCATGGCCCACGCCAGGGTGACCTGGGCGGTGGTGGCCTGGTGGCGCGCGGCGATGGCGGCGATCACCGGGTCATCAATGACCTTGCCGTAGGCCAGGGTCATGTACGAGGTGACCTGGATGCCCTGGTTGCGGGCGAACTCGGCCACCTTGCGGTTCTGCAGGTAGGGGTGCAACTCGATCTGGTTGGTGGCGATTTCGCCAGCGCCGACCACGGCGATGGCTTGCTGCATCAGCTCGATGGTGAAGTTCGACACGCCGATCTGGCGGGTCAGGCCCAGCGCCTTGGCTTCGGCGAGGGCGGTCATGAATTCGCTCACGGCCACAGCGTTTTTGGGTGATGGCCAGTGGATCAGGGTCAGGTCGACATGGTCGGTGCGCAGCTTGGCCAGGCTCTCGCGCAGGCTGGGAATCAGCTTCTCGGCAGCGAAGTTGTCGACCCAGATCTTGGTGGTGATGAACAGCTCGTCGCGCGGCACAGTGCTCTCGGTAATAGCCTGGCCGATTTCAGCCTCGTTGCCGTAGATCTGTGCTGTATCGATCGTGCGGTAGCCCAGTTCCAGCGCGGTGCGCACCACGTCGATGACAACCTGGTCTTTGAGGCGGAAGGTGCCGAGGCCGAAGGCGGGGATGCTCATGGGGCGTTTCCTGTGACAGTGATAGAGGATAGGCGCCCAGTATCGAATCCATCCCGGCAGGGAAACAGAGCGGCTGCGGCATTTGATATTTGCGTAGCGGTCACGAATAAGTGCGCACGCCCGTGACGGCGCACCAATACGAGTCCTGACCGATCGGACAGCAACCGTGCCATGTCCAGCATCTGAAAATAATGCGAGTGGCATCAGGAGCTTGCAGCAGGTGTGGGACAGGGTGCCTGTGCACGGCACGGTAATTGATAGCCCCTGAGTCATAACAACCTTTCAAGGACGCGGCCATGCACCCCACCCAATCCACCGTCACCGAGCGTGACGGCCTGTTTGAGCTGCACGCGGGTACCGACGTGCTGGACAGCCCCCGGTACAACGCCGATATCGCACCCACCAAGGTTCATGAGCGTACCTGGAACCAATGGCACATCACCGCGTTGTGGGTTGGCATGTCCATCTGTGTGCCGACCTACACCCTTGGCGGGGTGCTTACCGCCTATTTCGGCCTGACGGTAGGGGAGGCGCTGCTGGCCATACTGTTGGCCAACGTCATCGTGCTGGTGCCCCTGACCCTCAATGCCTTCGCCGGCACTAAATATGGCATTCCCTTCCCGGTGTTGCTGCGCGCCTCGTTCGGGGTCATGGGCTCCAACGTGCCGTGCCTGATCCGTGCCCTGGTGGCCTGTGGCTGGTTCGGCATCCAGACGCTGTTCGGCGGCCTGGCCATTCACCTGTTCCTGGGCTCGGTGTTCGAAGGCTGGAAGGCCCTGGGCGGGACCGGCGAGGTGATCGGCTTCCTGCTGTTCTGGTGCCTCAACCTGTGGGTGGTCATCCGCGGCGCCGAGTCCATCAAGTGGTTGGAGACCCTGTCGGCGCCGCTATTGGTGTTGGTGGGCGTGGGCCTGCTGGTGTGGGCCTTGCCGAACATATCCCTCACCGAGCTATTGGCACAGCCGCCCAAGCGGCCGGAGGGCGCCAGCGTTGTCAGCTATTTCTGCGCCGGGCTCACCGCCATGGTCGGTTTCTGGGCAACGCTGTCACTGAATATTCCCGACTTCAGCCGCTACGCCAAGAGCCAGAAGGCCCAAGTTGTCGGCCAGATCCTCGGGTTGCCGCTGACCATGTTCCTGTTCGCCTCCCTGGGCGTGGTCATGACCGCCGCCTCGGTGTCGCTGGTGGGCGAGATGGTGTCCGACCCGGTCACCCTCATCGGCCACATCAAGAGTCCAGCCTGGGTGGCGGTGGCCATGGCGCTGATCGTCGTTGCCACGTTGTCTACCAACACGGCGGCCAACATCGTCTCGCCCACCAATGACTTCCAGAACCTGGCGCCCAAGCTCATTGGCCGTACCCGCGCGGTGTTGCTGACCGGCGTGGTGGGGCTATTGCTGATGGGGCATGAGTTGCTGAAGAAACTTGGCTGGATTGTCTCGGATATCAGCCTCGAGAAAGTGTTTTCGAACTGGCTTCTGGGCTATTCCAGCCTGCTGGGGCCCATCGCCGGGATCATGGTGGTGGACTATTTCCTGATCCGCAAACAGCAACTGGACCTGGCCGGGCTGTACAAGGATGGCGTCTATCCGGCGTGGCACTGGCGCGGGTTCGTGGCGTTCGGGGTGCCTGCGGTGTTGACACTGCTGTCGCTGGGAAGCTCGGCGTTCAGCTGGTTTTACGACTATGGCTGGTTCACCGGTTCGGCGTTGGGCGGCTTGTTGTATTACGGCTTGTGCAAAGTTCGTGAACCTTCTGCCGTGGTAGTGGCGACCCCGTAAACTCCCGACGGAGGCGGGCAGGCGCCAAGTTGTATAAACAAAACGCATGCCCCCCACAAACGAACGCATTTCCCCAGCAAAATCCATCCATGCAACCCTCGGGAGACATAAAAACAACAACGAGGTACACCCATGAAATGGCTTGGCAAGCTATACGTCCAGGTGCTTATCGCCATGGCCCTGGCCATCGCCCTGGGGCTGCTGGCACCGGATGTGGCGGTGCAGATGAAGCCCCTGGGCACGGCGTTCATCGCTTTGTTGAAGATGCTGCTGGGGCCGATCATCTTCTTCACCGTGGTCCACGGCATCGCCCACATCGGCGACTTCCGCCGCCTGGGCCGTATCGGCATCAAGACCCTGGTGTATTTCGAGGTGGTCAGCACCCTGGCCATGCTCACCGGCTTCGTGGTGGTGTCGCTGGTGCGGCCCGGTGACGGGCTGCACCTGCACATGGCCGACACCCTGACCGGCGAGGCGGCAGGGCAGACCGCAGCCCTGGCCGCCGACAGTTTCAGCCTCAGCCACTTCATGCTGTCGATCATCCCGCGCACCCTCGGGGCGGCCTTCGTTGATGGCGAGATTCTGCCGGTGCTGTTCGTCTCGGTGCTGGTCGGCGTGGCCCTGGCGCAATGCGCGAAGCCCGACTGGGTGGGCCTGCGCCTGCTCAATGAAGGGCAGGTGGTGATCTTCAAGCTGCTGGGCTACATCATGCGCCTGTCGCCCCTGGGTGCGTTTGGGGCCATGGCGGCAGCGGTGGGCAGCTACGGGCATTCGACCCTGCTGTACCTGCTGCGCTACGTCTTTACCTACTACGCGAGCGTGCTGATTTTCATCTTCCTGATCCTGGGCAGCGTCGCGGCGCTGGCGGGGTTCTCGCTGCTGAAGATTCTGCGGGTGATCAAGGAAGAGGCGATCATCGCCATGGGCACCGCCTCCAGCGAAGCGGCGTTCCCGCGCCTGGTGGACAAGCTCAAGCAGGCCGGTTGCGATGAAGCGGTGGTGGGCTTCGTGCTGCCGGCCGGCTACAGTTTCAACATCGACGGCGCCTGCCTGTACATGGCCTGCGGCCTGGGCTTCCTGGCCCAGGCCACCGACACCTCGTTGTCCTGGGGCCAGCAGTTGAGCCTGTTGGCGGTGATGCTGCTGACCTCCAAGGGCGGCGCCGGCTCGGCCGGCGGGGCGGTGATCAAGCTGGCCGCCACCCTGCAGACCGTGCGGGTGCTGCCCATGGGCGCGGTGGGCTTGCTGTTCGGCATCGACCGGGTGCTGGCCATCGCCACCTCCACCACCAACGTCATCGGTAACAGCGTGGCGGTGTTCGTTATCTGCCGCTGGGAAAAACTCTTCGACCGCCAGCGCTTCGACGCCTACCTCGCTGCCCCCGAACGCGCCGCCACGGCGCCTGTTGCCACTTTGCCAGAGAGCTCAAAATGACAGACCACAGCCTTCGCATTGCCCTGATCGGTTTCGGCGAAGCCGGCGGTATCCTTGGCCACGACCTGGCGTCGCAGGGCCTCGCGGTGCGCGCTTTCGACCGCTTGGGCGAGGCCCTGCGCGCCAAAGCCACGGCCAGTGGCGTAGCCCTGTTTAATACGGTTGCCGAAGCGATTGCCGGCGCCGAGCTGATCATCAGCGCCGTCACTGCCGGCTCCGCCCTGGGCGTGGCCGAGCAGGTGGCTGGGCTGATGGTGCCGGGGCAGGTGTTCATGGACATCAACTCGGTGGCGCCCAACACCAAGCGCAGCGCCTGTGCCGCCATCACGGCCGCCGGCGGCAGCTACATTGACGCCGCCGTGATGGCGCCGGTACCGCCCCAGCGCCTGCAGACGCCGTTGCTGCTGGGCGGCGAGCGCGCCGAGGAAGTCGCAGGGTGGCTGGCACCCCTGGGCTTCAACGTGCGCGTGGTCGCCGAGGAGGTCGGCGTGGCCTCGGCCATCAAGATGTGCCGCAGCGTGATGATCAAGGGGCTGGAGGCGCTGACCACCGAGTGCCTGTCCACCGCCCGGCAATATGGCGCCGAGGACGCGGTGCTGGCGTCGCTGCACAAGAGCTTCCCCAGCATGGGCTGGGACGCCGAGCTCCCGCATTACCTGATCAGCCGCGTGGCCGAACATGGCCGGCGCCGTGCCGAAGAGATGGAGGAAGTGGCCAAGACCGCGGCGGATGTGGGCGTGGCGCCGAATATGAGTTTGGCCATTGTCGCTACCCAGCGCGGGTTGGTGGAGCGCATGGCGGAGCAGGGCATGACGTATGCCGATACGGTGCCGTTTGATTGGACGCGGTTGGTGGATGCGTTGGTTGTACGATGACTGACCGTCCATCGTTTGCTTGCTAACAGGTGTGGAATTAACCAAACAGTACATGTAAAATTCCCTTCATTCGGCCACCAGAGCCGCAGGAGCACGCCTCCTTCCTTCTTATAAAAAAGCCCGTCCATGCGACGGGCTTTTTCGTTTCCGCTTTTTGATTCACAGCCGCGCACGGACTGCGCCCCCCTGTACCTTTTAGAGAGACTGAAAAACCATGCTGCGCCTGGTCCTGCTTTTCCTGTTGCAAACGTTCCGCCGCCTGTTCAGCGGTACCTCCGTCAGCCCGCGCGCCGAACTGCAGGGCGCCCACGAAGAACATGACGAAGGTCGTTGGACCGCTACCTCCATCGCCATCATCTGCGCCTTGGTGCTGTACATCATTGGTGGCTTGGGCCTGTACGGCAAAACCCACATCTGGGACACCCTGACCCCTGCGCAGAAAGACTTCATCGTGCAGTCGATGATTACTGATCAGCAGGTGTTGTAAGCGCGCTTTCGGTGCGCCAGCACGCGTCCCAGATCGGGTAGCCGGCGGGACACGCCACGATCCCGGCGCGAATCGGATTGGCGACCACATAACGTGCCATGCGCATGAGATCCTCTTCCTGGCGCAGGGCGTGGTCGTGATAGCCCCGTTGCCAGACGGGGCCCGAGGTGCCGCCAGCGCGATTGATACCAAGCGTTGATCGAGACTTGAGGCGCCCCATCAGCCCGGCCAGGGTGCCTTGGCGCAGCTCTGCCAGCCAATGTAGATGGTCAGGCATCAGCACCCAGCAGATGGTGCGCGCGGCTTGCTCCCGCTCGGCTGTTTTGATTGCATCGATCACCGGGCGTGCAAGGTGCCGGTGCGTGAAAAGCGTCTTGCGATCGAGAGTGACCGTGGTCAACAGGTACACGCGATTCAATTCAGAGAAGCGACCGTTCCGCAGGTTGGATGATTTGTGCATGGGGGGAGTGCCTCCTTGGCAAAACCCAAACCTAGTGCATGCGGGCGCGCTGCGGGGCTCTGAATAGCTTCTGATTATTGCCGGCTGTGCGAATCGCGGTGCCGGCTCCTACCACGGTCGGCGGTAGGAGCCGGCCTTGGCCGCGATGGCCGCGACGCCGGTCGCATGGCAGGGGCATTCGCGGTGTATGCATCGCGACCAAGGTCGGCTCCTACCCCGGTCGGCGGTAGGAGCCGGCCTTGGCCGCGATGGCCGCGACGCCGGTCGCATGGCAGGGGCATTTGCGGTGTATGCATCGCGACCAAGGTCGGCTCCTACCCCGGTCGGCGGTAGGAGCCGGCCTTGGCCGCGATGGCCGCGACGCCGGTCGCATGGCAGGTTCATTTGCGGTGTATGCATCGCGACCAAGGTCGGCTCCTACCCCGGTTGGC
>NZ_JBWCAM010000024.1:56054-121025 GCF_056175065.1 Pseudomonas sp. JC1203 | reverse complement strand
TGCCACCTCATGAACACTGCCCGCAGACAGACATTCCTCAATCAGTGATTGTTTGAGCGATCGGTCGTACTTCGTCATTGAACACCCTCCGGCGAGGTCAGGTGTCCAACATTCGGGGGTCAGTTCACGTAAGGCCGAAACGGTCGGTGGTATCCCCGCGAAAATGGATATATTCACCGATTCTGTATCCCGCTTCGGCGATTTCGAACATATCCATTTTCGTGGCGCGACCACCGACCGTTTCGCCCTTACGGCGACTCCCTTTTTGGCAGTCGCCCCAAAAAGGAAGCAAAAAGGGCTCGCCCCTGCTTGGGCCCTCCGCTGCGCTACGGGTCCCCTCCCTCCGGCGTCGCCCAGACGGCAAAACGGCCCCCGCTAACAGAGCGGGCGGGCTGCCGTTTCCTTCGGCTGCGCCGAAGGGCCCTGCGGGCTGCCGCCTGGGCAACGCCTCCAGTCGGCCGTGGCGCTTAACGGGGCCAAGATCAAGATCAAGATCAAGATCAAGATCAAAAGCCAAAGCCAAAGCCAAAGCCAAAGCCAAAGCCAAAGCCAAAGCCAGATCAAGATCACCGGCACTTCGCCGACTGAATGCCTTGTCCTAAAAAGGTGGATCTACGACATTCACGCCATCGCCACCCATCGTACTCTCCCCCCACACCCACCCACAATCCCGGAGAGCCACCATGACCACCCCAACCCCCAAAGGCACCGCCCTGATCACCGGCGCATCCACCGGCATCGGCGCCGTGTACGCCGACCGCCTGGCCAGGCGCGGTTACGACCTGATCCTTGTCGCCCGCAACCAGCAACGGCTGGCCACCCTGGCGGAAAAACTGCAGGCCGAGACCGGCCGCACCGTCACCCCGCTGGCGGCCGACCTCAATGACATGGCCGACCTGGCCAGGGTCGAAGCCGTGCTGCGCGACGACGCCAACATCACCCTGCTAGTGAACAACGCCGGCGTCGGCTCGGTGGCGTCGATCCTCAAGGGTGATGTCGATGCCATGCAAGCCATGATCGGCCTCAACATCACCGCGCTCACGCGGCTGACCTACGCGGTGGCGCCGGCCTTTGTCGCTCGCGGTGCAGGTACGATCGTCAATATCTCCTCGGTGGTCGGCATTGCCGTGGAGATGCTCAACGGTGTCTACAGCGCCTCCAAGTCCTACGTGCTCAGTTTCGGCCACGCGCTGCAACGGGATCTTGGTGACAAGGGCGTGCGCATCCAGACCGTGCTGCCCGGCGCTACGGCCACCGAGTTCTGGGACGTGGCCGGCTACGCGGCGCAGAAGGCCGGGGCCAATACCATGACGGCCGCGCATTTGGTGGATGCCGCTCTGGTGGGGCTGGACCGGGGCGAGGCGGTGACCATCCCCGGCCTGCATGAGGAGCAGGAGTGGCAGGCGTGGGAGCGGGGCCGCCGCGTGCTGTCGACCAAGTTCAGCCATGCGGTGCCGGCTGCGCGTTACGCAAGCTGAGGGCAGACAAGGGTCTTGATAAATTCAACAAAGAGTGTAAATTTACACTTAATGTTGAATTTATTGAGTCGTTTGCCAGATGCTTTCACCTGACGTCATCGCCCACCGCCACTTGGTGCTCCAAGTGCTCAAGGCCGCCATCGCCACCCTGGGCAGCGTGCTGGGCCGCAACACCGAGATTGTGCTGCACGACCTCGATCATCCCGAAAGCTCGGTATTGGCCATCGTCAACGGTCATGTATCCGGCCGCACTGTCGGCAGCCCGGTGCTCGTCGGCCCAGCCCAGGACCAGGGCTTTGCTGCCGTAATGCAGGCCGCAGCCGGGCAGGGCGGCTGCGAGCCACTGGTGATTGCCGACTACCCCACCCATGTCAACGGCCGCACCTTGCGCAGCGCGACCGCGGTGTTCCGTGACAGCGACGGCCACCCCTTCGCCAGCCTCTGCGTGAACGCCGACCTCACCGGCCTGGGCGCCGCCCAGGCGTTTCTGGAGCAGTTGCAGCCGCTGCTGCAGGCACCTGCCGCCACACCGGCCGAGCCAGCCGACATGGAAGTGCTGATGGCGCAGATCATCCACGACTCCCTGGCCCGCCTGGGCCTGGGCAAGCTGACCAAGCAGGCCAAGGTCGAGGCCGTGCGGGTCATGCAGGAGCGCGGGCTGTTCATCGTCAAGGGCGGCGTGGAGAAAGCCGCCACGGCGCTGGGGGTGACCCGCTTCACTGTTTACAACTACCTTGAGCAATTGCGCTCGACTTCCAAGCCAACGGACACACCATGACTGCGTCGATTATTCGCCACCCCACGGCCTTGCCTTATCCGTTCTCACGCGCGGTGCAAGCCGGCGGTTTCCTGTTTCTTTCCGGCCAGGTGTCCATGGCGGCCGACGGCACGCCGCTCAAGGATGACGTCCACGCCCAGACCCGGCGGGTCATGACGGCGATCGCAGCCACCCTGGAGTCGCTGGGTTCCAGCCTGGCGCAGGTGGTGAAAGTGACGGTGTGGCTCTCGGACATGGCCCATTTCGCCGCCTTCAACCAGGCCTACGCGCCGTTCTTCGCCCCAGGCCTGCCGGTGCGTTCGGTGGTCAGCGCACGGCTGGCGTTCGACCTGGACGTGGAAATAGAAGTACAGGCGCTGGCGCCTGCCGTTGCCCATTGATACTGCCCGGAGCCCGACCATGACCCTGCACATTCACACCCCCCTGATTGAATCACGCCCCATGAGCGCCAGCGCCGGCTGCGCGGTGTGGCTCAAGCTGGACGCCTTGCAGCCCTGCGGCTCCTTCAAGCTGCGGGGCGTGGGCCATGCCTGCGAGGTTCACCAGGCCCGCGGTGCCCGGCATTTCGTCTCCTCGTCGGGCGGCAACGCCGGCCTGGCGGTGGCGTACGCCGGGCGCCGGCTGGGGGTGGCCGTGACGGTGGTAGTGCCGCAGACCACCACCGCGCGTGCCAAGGAACTGCTGGCGCTGGAAGGCGCCAAGGTGATCGTCCACGGCGCCAGCTGGCAGGAAGCCAACGAACTGGCGCAGACCCTGGTGGGCCCGTCCGACGCCTTCATTCACCCCTTCGATGACCCGCTGCTGTGGGCCGGCCACGCCAGCCTGGTCGACGAGGTGGCCCAGGCCGGCGAGAAGCCGGACGCGGTGGTGCTGTCGGTGGGCGGGGGTGGCCTGTTGTGTGGCGTGGTCGAAGGGCTGCGGCGCAATGGCTGGCATGACGTGCCGGTGATTGCCGTGGAAACCCATGGCGCCGCTTCGTTCCACGCGGCGGTGCAGGCCGGCCAGGCGGTGGCCATCGAGCGCATCGATTCGATCGCCACCTCGCTGGGCGCCAAGCGCGTATGCCAGCAGGCGGTGGACTACCTGGGCGTGCACCCGATCACCAGCGTGCTGGTGTCCGACCAACAGGCGCTGCAGGCCTGCGAGCGCTTGCTGCTGGACCACCGCGTACTGGTCGAACCGGCCTGCGGTGCCGCCCTGGCGCTGGCCAGCCAACCCCAGGTGCTGGCGCCGTACGCCAAGGTGCTGATGGTGGTGTGCGGCGGCGCCACCGCGACGCTTGAGCAGCTGCGCGAGTGGGCCAAGGCCCCGTAGCAGCTGCCGCCAGGCGGCGTCCGAACGATGATGCGGTGGCGCCGATATCGCACAGTGCTACCTCAGGTGGCGACATTGGGCTTCCCCATCCGCGCGGTGTGGTAACGTAACCAGTTGCTGTCGCCCAGGGTGCGCGACGTGGTCGACCTGTTGGCCGAGCGCTTCGCACCCCACGCACCGTGGGAACCATCCTCCGAGAACCAAGGCAAACCTCATGCCCATTGAACCCGTCCCCAGCGCCTTGCTGGCGGCCGTGGCGCTGCTGTGCAGCCTGCCCGCCTGGGCGCTGCAGGCGCCAGCCAAATTGCAGGTGCCAACCCTGGCCTACGACGACCACAGCATCATCCTGGTCTGGCACAAGCCGGCCGGGCACGGCGACATTCGTGACTACCACGTCTACGCCAACGGGGCGTTGCTGGGCAGCGTCAACGCCAATAACGACCTGGTCTCGCCGGCCAAACCATTCATGGACCGCTTCTACGCGCAGGACACCGGCCATTTTCACTACCGCGTGGGTCTGCACAGCTACACCGCCCAAGGTCTCAAGCCCGCTACCACGTACCGCTTTACCGTACGCGCAGTGGGCGCCGATGGCCGGGAGTCGGCGGACAGCCCGGCGCTGGTGCAGCGCACCACACCGGTGGCGGCGGTGTTCGATGTAAGGCGCTACGGCGCCATGGGGGACGGGGCCAGCCTGGACACCCAGGCCATCCAGCGCGCCATCGACGCCTGCACCCCGGGCGGCACGGTCCTGCTGCCCAGAGGCACTTATAAAAGCGGTGCGCTGTACTTGAAAAGCAACATGACCCTGGAGATCGCCGAGGGCGCGACGTTGCTGGGCTCCGAGCGCGCCGAGGACTATCCGCTGGCCGGCTACCGCCAGTACCCCTACTCGACCACGTTACGCCCGGCCTCGCTGCTCAATGCCTTGCCGCGTGACCCCAGCCAGCACCAGGCGTTCGAGAATATCCGCATTGTCGGCAAAGGTACCCTCGACGGCAACGGCTGGAGGCAGCGCCCCGAGGGCGTCTACGTGGCCAGTAATAATAGCCGTTATGCCCAGGATGGCATCCTCGCCAAGGCCCAGGTGGAGCAGGCGGTGGCGCGCGGCATGAACGTCAAGGACGCCTACGGGCAGATGCGTTCGTCGCTGATTACCCTGCGCGACGTCAAGAACGTCTTCTATAGTGGCTTCACCGCAGTGAACCCGGCGTACCACGGCATCATGAACCTGGAAAGCGAGAATGTGGTGCTGGCCAACACCACGCAGCGCACCTACGACGCCAACAATGGCGACGGCATCGAGTTCGCCAACAGCAACGGCGCGATGGTGTTCAACAACTTCTTCGACACCGGCGACGACTGTGTCAACTTCGCTGCCGGCACAGGCGCCGACGCCGCGCACCAGAAGCCCCAGGAAAATACGTGGGTGTTCAACAACTACTTCGGCCACGGCCACGGGATGCTGGTGGTTGGCAGCCACACTGGCGCCTGGATCCGGCATATCCTGGCGGAAGACAACATTGGCGATGGCACCGATGCCGGGTTGCGCATGAAGAGCACCATCTTCATGGGAGGCGGCGGGCGTGATGTCATCTTCCGCGACTCGGCGCTGCGCGACATGGCCAGGCAGGCGTTTATCGTCACCCTGGACTACAGCGACCCGAACGCCATCCTCGATTACCAGCGCTCAGCCGTGCCCGCGCAATTTCGCGATGTGCATATCAGCGATGTAAGCGTCGAGAACACCCATGGCGCGCCTATCCATGTGCAGGTCGACAACGCCCAGGGCCTGGCCTTCGATCGCGTGCGCTTCCGCAGCAGCGGCCGCCAGGCAGCGTTCAAACGATAAGGCCGCGGCGTATCACGCAAAAGCGTACTCGCCGCCCTGTTCAACAGCCTTGCGGTAAGCCGGCCGCGCCTGAAAGCGTTTCACCCAGGCCGCCAGGTTAGGGTACTGCGCAAGCTTGCCCTGGGCTTTGGCCACCTCGCCGATGAAGCTCATCTGAATGTCGGCGCCGCTCAGCTCGTCGCCCAGCAAGTACGGGGTCAGCCCCAGCGCGGTGTCCAGGTAGCCCAGGTAATTGGCCACCTCTGCTTCGATGCGCGGGTGCAGCGGCGCGCCGGCGTCGCCCAGGCGGCCCACGTACAGGTTGAGCATCAGCGGCAGCATGGCCGAGCCTTCGGCGAAGTGCAGCCATTGCACGTATTCATCGTAGGTGGCGGTGGCCGGGTCCGGTTGCAGGCGGCCGTCGCCGTGGCGGCGGATCAGGTAGTCGACGATGGCGCCCGACTCGATCAGCACGTGGGGGCCATCCTCGATTACCGGCGATTTGCCCAGCGGGTTGATCGCTTTCAGTTCCGGCGGCGCCAGGTTGGTTTTCGGGTCGCGCTGGTAGCGTTTGATCTGGTAGGGCAGGCCCAGCTCTTCCAGCAGCCAGAGGATGCGCTGGGAGCGGGAGTTGTTGAGGTGGTGGACGGTGATCATTGCGGGCACTCCATTGGGCAACAGGGAATAGGGAAATTACAGTGCGGCGCCGGCCAGGCGTTTCTGCAACGCCTGCGGCGGCTGCCCGAAGGCCCGCAGGAAGGCTTGCCGCAGCCGCTCGCGGTCGCCAAAGCCGGTCTCCCGGGCGATCACTTCCACCGGGTGGCGGCTGGTCTCCATCAGCGCCCGCGCCGCTTCCACGCGCAGCGCCTCGATGGCCTTGGCCGGCGTGCGCCCGGTTTCTTCGCGAAACACCCGGCTGAACTGCCGCGGGCTGAGCCGCGCCACGGCCGCCAAGGCTTCGACCGACAAGTCGTCGCGCAAGTTCTCCCGCGCGTAGGCCAGGGCCAGCTGGATGCGGTCGGACCTGGGGTCCAGCTCCAGCAGCGCCGACAGCTGCGACTGTTCGCTGCCGCGGCGCTGGGCGATCACCAGCTTGCGCGCCACCTGGCGAGCCAGGTCGTGGCCCAGGTCGCTTTCCACCAGGGCCAGCGCCACGTCGAGGCTGGCGCTCATGCCGGCGCAGGTCCACAGGTTGCCATCCACCACGAACAGCCGGTCCTCTTCCAGTTGCAGGTGGGGGTAGCGCTTGCGCAGGGTAGGGGCGTGCAGCCAGTGGGTGGTGATGCGCCGGTCGTCCAGCAGCCCGGCCTCGGCCAGCACGAAGATGCCCATGCACAGCGACACCACGCGCCGCGAATGCACCGACGCAGCCTTCACCAACGCCGGCAGGCTGGCCTCGGGCAGGCGAAAATCCAGGTAGCCACTGACGATGAGCGTGTCGTAGCCCTCGGCGCGCATCGGCGTAGTATTCACCGAGAACCCCTGGGAGCTCATGACCGCGCCGCCGTGCTCCGACACCAGGTGAAAGGCGTAGGCCGGTTCGCCGCGCAACAGGTTCGCGCACTCGAACACCGAACCGATGGACAGGCTCAGCGGCTGGAAATTGGGGTAAACCACAAGGGCGACGCTGTGCATGGGCCGGCTTCCGGGAGGGCGAGGCAAAGGCCTGATTGTCGGCCGCAGGGCACGGACTGGCAACGGCTTTGTCAGATGTCCGGAATCCTTGCGGATACGACATTGTGAGCGCTACCCGCCAGCCCTACCATTCACTTCAACAGCTCCCAACCTTGCGAGGCTACGGCAATGAACGTACTGATGGTTTTGACCTCCCACGACCAGCTCGGCAACACCGGGCGCAAAACCGGCTTCTGGCTGGAAGAATTCGCCGCCCCTTATTACGCCTTCAAGGACGCCGGCGCCAACGTGGTGCTGGCTTCCCCGGCCGGCGGCCAGCCGCCGCTGGACCCGAAAAGCGACGAGCCGGATTTCCAGACCGCGCTCACCCAGCGTTTCAAGGCCGACCCCGCCGCCCAGCAGGCGCTGGCCAGCACCGTGAAGCTGGACAGCGTCAAGGCCGCCGACTTCGACGCGGTGTTCTACCCCGGCGGCCACGGCCCGCTGTGGGACCTGGCCGAGTCGCCGGTGTCCATCGCCCTGATCGAAGCCTTCGAGCGCGCCGGCAAGCCCATTTCCTTCGTGTGCCATGCCCCGGGCGTGCTGCGCCACGTCAAGGCCGCCGATGGCCAGCCGCTGGTCAAGGGCCGTCGCGTCAGCGGTTTCACCAACTCGGAAGAAGAGGGCGTGGGCCTGACCGACGTGGTGCCGTTCCTGGTGGAAGATGAGTTCAAGGCGCTGGGCGCCCTGTATGAAAAAGGCCCGGACTGGCAACCCTTTGTCATCGAGGACGGCTTGCTGATCACCGGCCAGAACCCGGCCAGCTCCGAAGCGGTGGCCCAGGCCCTGCTCAAGCGTTTGGCCTGAGAAGACGCAGCCTGCGGCAGCTGCTACGGGGCGCAAAGAACCGTAGCAGCGGCCGCAGGCCGCGTCACGGCCTCAGGTATACTCCTGCGCTTTCCCTGCGCCCAGGAGCACCCCCATGCGGCAGTTGTTGCTCGTCGTCGACATCCAGTCCACCTTCAACCCACCCGAATGGCTGGTGGATGGTGCGCGGGCTTTTTCGGCGATGATCCCCACCATCGCCTCGGTCGAACTGCACAATGAGCAGGTCACGCCCTTCGAGCGTCAGCTGGGCTGGCACCCCGCTGCCGAGGATGAAAGCCTGGTGGAGGCCGACAAGGTGTTCGTCAAGCATGGCTACGGCCAGGCGGCCGAAGCCATCGAGTACATTCGCCAGCTGGGTGTGGAGCGCGTGCTGGTGTGCGGCATGCAAACCGAAACCTGTGTGCTCGCCGCAGGCTTTGCGCTGTTCGACGCAGGCCTGAACCCTACGCTGGTGACCGACCTCACCGTCGGCTCTTCGCTGGACCGCTCCGGCCAACTGGGCATCGACTTGTGGAAGCACCACTTCCGCCAGGTCACCACCCGTGCCGAAGTCATCGCCACCCTGGCCCCGTAGCGGCTGCCGCCTTTCAAGGAGATCCCATGCCCACACCGTTTGAACTGGCCAGCGACGAGGCCTTCTGGGCCGCCATCGCCCGCCGCTACCCCCGCGATCCGCAGGTGATCAACCTCGACAACGGCTACTTCGGCCGCATGAGCCAGGGCGTCGTCGATGCCTACAAGCAGGCCATCGACCAGGTCAACCGCAGCAACGCCGTGCACGTGCGCCAGGACTTTGATCCCCGTGAAAGCCTGGACATCCGCCAGCAACTGGCCGAACTCATGGGCCTGCCCGCCGACGAGTTGGCGTTCGCCCGCAGCGCTTCCGAAGCGCTGTTCTCGCTGATCCGCAACTACAACCGCCTGCAACCTGGCGACCAGGTGCTGATCAGCGACCTGGACTACCACGCGGTGCAGGATGCCTTCCGCTGGCTGGCCAAGACGCGGGGTGTGGAAGTGATCGAGGTGCGCCATGCGCACCCCGCCAGCCACGACGCGCTGGTGAGCACCTATACCGACGCCTTCGCCGCCCACCCGCGCCTCAAGCTGATGGCGCTGACCCACGTCACCCACCGCACCGGGCTGGTGCTGCCGGTTAAAGCCATCGCCCAGGCGGCCAAGGCACAAGGCATCGACGTGGTGTTCGATGGCGCGCACTCCCTTGGGCAACTGGAGGTCGACCTCGCCGATATCGGCGTAGAGTTCGCCGGCTTCAACCTGCAGAAATGGATCGGTGCGCCGCTGAGCCTGGGCGTGATTCACGTGCGCCGCGAACGCCTGCAGGACTTCGATGCAGACATGGGCAGCCAGAGTTACCCTGCCGACGACATCCGCTGCCTGTCGCCCTACGGCACCCCCAACGTGCCGGCGTTGATGGCGCTGCCCGAAGTGTTCGCCGAACATGCCACCATCGGTGGCTGGGCGGTGAAGGGCGCACGCCTGCGCTACCTGCGCGACCTGTGGGTGAGCCAGGCGCGGCAGTTGCCGAACATCGAAGTGCTGACGCCGGATGATCCGCGGTTGTACTGCGGCATCACGTCGCTGCGCTTTACCCAGGTGGCCGATCAAGGGGCCATGGCGGCGCGGCTGCTGAGTGAGTTCGGCATCTTCACGGTGCCCCGCAGCGGCTCGGCGTGCGGGCCGTGTATTCGGGTCACGCCGGGGCTCAATACCAGCGTGGCGGATATCCAGGCGCTGGTGGCGGCGCTGAAGCAGTTGGCTGATTGATTAACCTCCCCATGGAAAGGACCACCATGCGCATTATCCGCTTTGAAACCTTGCTGGCGTTGCCACTGTTGTTGATGATGCTGTGCTGCCAGGCGGCGCCCTTGGCCACCAGCGACCAAGCCCAGGCGCTGTTTGCAGCAGAGCGCTATCAGGCAGCGATCGAGGAAGCCGACCGCGTGTTGGCGGCAGACCCGGCCGACAGCGAGGCGCTGAATACCAAGGCCCGCGCGGTGTCAGTGCTGGGCGATGACCGCAGCGCCATACGCCTCGTCACCCAGGCGCTGGAGGCGGCCGCCAAAACCGGCCGGGCATCCGTCGTCCAACAGGCAACCTACTGGAACAACCTCGGTTATTTCAATGAGCGTCAGCGCAACTTCGACTACGCGCTGGACTGCTATCAGAAGTCCTTGAAGATGCGCTTGGCGGCCCTGGGGGCCAACGATCTGCAGACCGCCGACAGCTATAACAACCTGGGTACCACCCTGGCCAAGCTGGGGCGCCATGCCGAGGCGTTCGCCAACCTGCGCAAGAGCCTGGCCTTGCGCCAACGCTTGCTGGGTGAGCACGACCCTACCGTCGCCGTCGCCCTGAACAACCTGGGCAACGCCTACGGCCAGCAGGGTGATTACCGCTCGGCCCTGCCATTGTTCCAGCAGGCGCTGGATATCGACATGGCCCTGCACGGCCCCTCGCACCCCACGGTTGCCATCCGCTGGAACAACATCGGTGACGCCTATCGCGGGCTGGGCCAATATGACCAGGCCGAGGTATTCCTGAACAAGGCGCTGGCCAGCGACCTTGCGACCTTCGGCGAAAACCACCCCAAGGTAATACTGCGCTACAGCAACCTGGCACGGGTCTACGAGGCGCAGGGCGACCGTACCAAGGCCAGCGCGGCCTACACCAAGGCGCTGCAGATTGTGCGGCACGTTGATCCCGACGATGCGGGGCAGATCCATTACCTGCAGGGCCGGCTACAGGCCCTGCAGAACACCCCCAACCCTGCTTAGTAGCTTCTGCTCCGCAAGATAGCGGGGTGCGAGGTATGTATTCATTGAGGCAGGAGCAATGCGCCATGATGTGCCCGTATACAATCGACAGCGTCCGCAGCGCTGATATACCCCACGCATTGGACTTCGTGCTGGCCGCGCGCGAGCAGATGTTCCCCAAACTGCGCGACAGCGCCATGCCCGGCGACCTTGCCGCGTTCGAGGCGATCTATGTGAACGGGGAAGGCCGGTTCCTGCTGGCCCGCGACCAGGGGCGTATCGTCGGCGTCATCGGCTACCTGCCGTATGACCGCCGTTTTCCAGCGTTGGATTACCCAGGGTTGAAGGTGGTGGAAGTGGTGCGCTTGTTCGTGCTGCCGCAGTACCGGCGGGCGGGCCTGGCCAAGGCGTTGTACGCCGCGTTGGAGCACGCGGCCCAGCTGGCCGGCGTGCAGGTGATGTACCTGCACACCCACCCTTTCCTGGTTGGTGCCGTGGACTTCTGGCAGCGCCAAGGGTTCGAGCTGGTGAGCGTGGACCCGGACCCGGTGTGGCAAACCACCCACATGGAGCGCCGGCTGCCCTTGTAGCAGCAACTGTCTTGAAACCGCGATGCAGGCGACGCGATCGACGAGCTACACAGGGCCCCGTAGCAGCGGCCGAAGGCCGCGTCCGCAGCCGCCACGCATGGGCAGGCGGACCGCGCAGAGGCCGGACGCAGCCTGGCGGCAGCTGCTACAGCAGCCGCGCCCACCGCACACGTAGCAGCGACTGTCTTGAAATGGCGTCGTCTGCATCGCGACTAAAGTCGGCTCCTACACCGTGCGTGGTAGGAACCGGCCTTGGCCGCGATGCAGACAACGCGTTCGACGGGGTGCGCGCGGCCCCGTAGCAGCTGCCGAAGGCGGCGTCCCAGGCCGCCGCGGTGTGCCTGCGAGCCTGCGGCGCCGGTGACGCGGCCTGGTGGCCGCTGCCACGGAGGCGGGTACAATGGCGGTTTACTCAAGGGACTGTTGCCATGATCACCTGCCACGTCAAATACGTCATCGACCCGTACCAGCTCGCCGCGTTCGAGCGCTACTCGCGGCAATGGATCGGCCTGGTCACGCGCCTGGGTGGCCAGCACCACGGTTATTTCCTGCCGGCCGAAGGCGCGAACAACATCGCCTATTGCCTGTTCAGTTTCCCCAGCCTTGCCGATTACGAGCGCTACCGCCAGGCTGCGGCCGAGGACGCGGAATGCGTGCGGCTGGTGGACGAGGCGACCGAGCTCAAGTTCATCCTGAGCTATGAGCGCAGCTTCTTGCGGCCGGTGCTCGAATGACGCCGCGGGGCGCCTGATACGCCGGGACAAAAAATCGGACCACCGGGACAAGACCGTACCCCGCAGCAGGTGGAAACTGAGGTGTTCCCGGCGCAACCCCGCGCCGACCTCAGGAGACGTCATCATGTTCAGCCATTGGCCAGACCTGCTCGGCACTGTGAAAAAATCCTTTGGTGCCCTGTCGCAATCCAACCCCAAAATGGTCAAGGCCTACATGGCCCTTGACGACGCCGCAGCAGAAAACAACGTGCTGGACGCCAAGACCCGCGAGTTGATCGCCCTGGCGGTGGCCATCACCACGCGCTGCGACGGCTGTATCGGCAGCCACTCAGCGGCCGCCATCGCTGCCGGGGCTACCCGCGAAGAGGTTGCCGCAGCCTTGGCCACGGCGATTTCCCTGAATGCCGGTGCTGCGTATATCTATTCGCTGCACGCGCTGGAGGCGTATGACGCGCTGAAGCAGTGACGGTGTCGCTCAATACTCCCTGAACGCCGCCGTGGCAAAGTCCAGGAAGCTGCGCAGCTTGGGCGTCAGCTGGCGGTCGGGCGCATACAGCAGGTGCATCGGCGAGGCGGGGGCCTGGTACTGCGGCAGCAAGGCCAGCAGGGTGCCGTCACGCAGGGCGTCGCGCACCAGCTCCTGGGGTTGCAGCACCACGCCCAGGCCGGCGATGGCGGCGGCCAGCAGCGGGTCGCCCTGATTGATGGTCAATCTGCTTGTAATCGGCACATCGACCGGGCCTTCCGGGCCTTCGAAACTCCAGTGCGAGCGGCCGTCGGCGAAGGCGAAGCCCAGGCATTCGTGCTGTTGCAGGTCCCAGGGGCTGGTCAGTGCCGGGCGCCGGCCCAGGTACGAGGGGGCGGCGCACAGCACCAGCCGGTAGGGCGCCAAGGGGATGGCCTTGAGGCCGCTGTCGGGCAACTCGCCAATGCGGAACACGGCGTCGTAGCCGCCGTCCACCAGGTCGACCATGTCGTTGTCCAGGGCCAGGTCCACGGCCACCTGCGGGTAGCGCACCATGTATTCGAGCAGGCGCGGCGCCAGGCTGCGCATGCCGAAGGTCACCGGTGCGTTGATGCGCAGGCGCCCGCTGGGCACACCACGGGTCACCGCCGCCAGGTTTTCCGCGGCCTCCATGTCGGCCAGGATCAGCTTGGCCCGCTGGTAGAAGGCCCGGCCGAAGTCGGTGACGCTCTGGCGGCGCGTGGTGCGGCTGAGCAGCGACACGCCCAGGTGTTCCTCCAGCAGTTTTACCTGTTTGCCCACCAACTGCGGCGACAGCTTGAGCTCCTCTGCTGCGGCGCTGAAGGAGCCCAGTTCCACGGCCTTGACGAAAGTGGCCATTTGGGTCAAGCGGTCCATTCCAAACCTTTTGTTTCTAGTGTCGGCCTATCCTAGGCCTTTATCCCGCTGCCACCAACCTCTAGATTGGCGGCCATCTCACCCATCATCTGGAGTTAAGCCCATGGCACGCATTGTCAGGATTCATCAATACGGCGACGCCAGCGTCCTCGCCCTGGAAGCATTGGACGTACCGGCGCCGGCGGCGGACGAAGTGCAGATCAACGTCAAGGCCATCGGCCTGAACCGCGCGGAAGTGATGTTCCGCAATCACGCCTATTTGCAGGAAGCCGAGTTTCCCTCGCGCCTGGGCTACGAGGCGGCCGGCATTGTCGCCGCGGTGGGCAGCGCCGTAACCGACGTGGCCGTGGGCGACGCGGTCAGCCTGATCCCGCCGCTGGACATCGCCCGCTGGGGCACCTACGGCGAGGTGGCCAACGTGCCGGCGTACCTGGTGGTGAAGCACCCGGCCAACCTCAGCTTCGAGCAGGCCGCCGCGTCGTGGATGCAGTACGTCACCGCCTGGGGCGCGCTGATCGAGCAGGCAAAACTGCAGCGCGGCGACACCGTGCTGGTGACCGCGGCCTCCAGCAGCGTCGGCCTGGCCGCCCTGCAAATCGCGCGCATGGTCGGCGCCACGGCGGTGGCCATCACCCGCACCCGCGCCAAGGCCCAGGCGCTGTTGGACGCCGGCGCGACCCAGGTGATTGTCAGCGATGAAGAAGACATCGTCGCGCAGGTCATGGCCCTGACCGGCGGCGAGGGCGCCCGCGTGGTGTTCGACCCCATCGGCGGCCCCGGTTTCGAGGCGCTGACCCAGAGCATGGCCCGCGGCGGCATCCTGCTCGAATACGGCGCCCTGAGCCCCGAACCGACGCCGTTCCCGCTGTTCACCGTGCTGGGCAAGAGCCTGACGCTGAAGGGTTACCTGTACGCGGAAATCGTCAGCGACCTGGCGGTGCTGGCCCGCGCCAAGGCCTTTATCCTCGCCGGGCTGGCGTCGGGTGAGCTGGCGCCGATCATCGCCAAGACCTTCACCCTGGACGAGATCCAGCAGGCGCACCGTTACCTGGAAGCCAACCAGCAGGTGGGCAAGGTCGTCGTCAGCGTCTAAGCCCTACAGCTGCTGGCCCGCATCCAGCCGGGCCAGCAGCGTCTGCCCGCGGTCCCACAGCGCCAGCTGCTTTTCATCCGTCATGCGCGCCAGGTTCTTGTACACCATGGCCATGCGTGGGTTACGGCCCAGGTGGGCGCGGTGGCGGATCACGAAATGCCAGTACAGCGCGTTGAACGGGCAGGCGTCCTCGGTGGTGCTTTCGCTGACCTTGTACGCGCAGTCGCCGCAGTAGTTGGACATGCGCTTGATGTACTGGCCGCTGGCGCAGTAGGGCTTGGAGCCCAGGTAGCCGCCGTCGGCGTGCATCACCATGCCCAGGGTGTTGGGCAGTTCCACCCAGTCGAACGCGTCCATGTAGATGGCCAGGTACCACTCGCAGATCTCGCTGGGGGTGATGCCCGCCAGCAGGGCGAAGTTGCCGGTCACCATCAGCCGCTGGATGTGGTGCGCGTAGGCGTGGGTGAGGCTCTGGCCGATGGCCTGGCGCATGCAGTTCATGCGGGTGTCGGCGGTCCAGTAGAACTCGGGCAGCGGGCGGCTGTTGCCGAACAGGTTGCCCTGGGCGTACTCGGGCATTTTCAGCCAGTACACGCCGCGCACGTACTCGCGCCAGCCGATCAGTTGGCGAATGAACCCCTCGGCCGCATTCAGCGGTACGCTGCCGGCCCAGTAGGCGGCCTCGACGTCGCTGCACAGCTGGCGCAGGTCGAGCAGGCCGATGTTCAGCGCCGCGCTGATGCGCGCGTGGAACAGGTACGGCTCATTGCTGGCCATGGCGTCCTGATAGTCACCGAACGCGGCCAGGCCGAAGTCGAGGAAGTGCGCCCACAGCGCCTGCGCCTCGGCGTGGGTCACCGGGTAGTCGAAGGTGTCCAGGGCGCCGTAATGACTGGCGAAGCGCCGTCCCACCAGGGTGATGACCTCTTCGGTGATGGCGTCGCGGGGCATGTGCAGCGGGTAGGGCGCCACGACCTTTTTCGGCAGCGGCTTGCGGTTGTCCTCGTCGAAATTCCACGCGCCGCCCACCGGGCTGCCGTCGCCGTTGAGCAGCAGTTGGCTCTTGCGGCGCATCTCGCGGTAGAAGAACTCCATGCGCAGCTGCTGCTTGCCCTTGGCCCAGCGACGGAACTCGTCGCGGCTGCACAGGAAGCGGCTGTCGCTGTGCCACTGGATGGGCAGGCCGCAGTCGCGCATAGACTGTTCCAGGCGCCAGTCGCCGCACTCGGTGACGTGCACTTCGCTGGCCTGCAGCAGCGCCTGCCAGCGCAGCAGCTCGCCGGGCACCGAGCTGCTGTTGGCGGGGTCTTCAAGGTGTACGTACTGCACCGTGAAGCCGCGCTGGCGCAAGGCTTCGGCGAAGTGGCGCATGGCGCTGAAGATCAGCGCTATTTTCTGCGGATGGTGGGGGACGTGGGTGGCTTCCTCCATGACTTCCACCAGCAGGATGCAATCGTGCCGGGCGTCGATGCCCTGTAGCGAGGGCAGGTCGAAGGACAGCTGGTCGCCCAGTACCAGGCAGAGGCGGCGGGTGGTCATGGTGGTGGTCGCTGGTTGGAAAGCTTATACCAATATAGATTTTTGTATAAGTATTGTATAGCGAGCATCCCGTAGCAGCGGCCACCAGGCCGCGTCAGGGATTGGCGAAGTAGGTCGCGGCCATGCGCAGGAACGGCCCTACCGCCGGGTTGGCGTTGTCGCGGCGCACCACCATGTACACCTCGGCATGCGGCTGGGTACCTTGCAGCGGCCTGAACTGCAGGTGCCCCAGGTACAGCTCGCGCGCCGCCGCGGGCACGATGGCCAAGCCCAGGCCGGCCTTCACCAGGCCCAGGATCGAGTGGGTCTGGCCGAGGAAATAGCGGTAGTCGGGGCACACGCCGGCCAGGCTGAACAGCCCGGCGATGCGGTCGTGGAAATAGCCGCCTTCGTCCTTGGAGTACATCACGAATGGATGGCGGTCGAGGTCGCCGAGGGCGATCTCGGCCTGCGCCGCCAACGGGTGCCGCTCGGGCAGCGCCACCAGCAACGGCTCCTGGCTGATCAGTTGGTAGTCGATGCCCGGGCGGGCGGCGGCGCGGCGCACGAAGCCGATGTCGATCATGCCGGCTTCCAGCGCCTCCATCTGCGCCCCGGAGACCATCTCGCGCAGGTCCACGCCGACATTCGGCAGCACCTGGGTGGCGTGCTCCAGCAGCCGTGGAATCAGCCGGTAGCCACTCACGGCGGTGAAGCCCAGCAGCAGTTGGCCCAATTCGCCGTGCTCCAGGCGCCGGGCGCTGTCGGCGGCCTGCTCGGTGTAGGCCAGCACATGGCGGGCGTCGCGCAAAAAGTGCTGGCCGGCGGTGGTCAGCCTGACCTGGCGGTTGCCACGGTCGAACAGGGTCACCCCCAGCGAGCGCTCCAGCAGCTGGATCTGCCGGCTCAGCGGCGGCTGGGTCATGAACAGGCGCTGGGCGGCACGGCCAAAGTGCAGCTCCTCGGCCACCATGACGAAACAACGCAGTTGGTGTAGCTCCACGATTCAATTCTTGTATGGGTCGATTCAGTCTCTATGTTAGACGCGCATCGATGAATTTCCTACCCTGACAACACCCCGTTCCTACCGCTCTATTCCAACAATAAAGCTTCCCAGCGAGGAAGCCGGAGAGACCCATGAACGTCAAGACCGCTTCGTTGGCAACCCCCATTGCCGAGGCCAGGGTGGGCCGCCGCCGCTTCGTCATCCTCTCGCTGATTTTCATCGTCACCGTGCTCAACTACGCCGACCGCGCCACCATGTCCATCGCCGGCACCGGCGTGGTCAAGGACCTGGGCCTGGACCCGGTGATGCTGGGCATGATCTTCTCCGCATTCGCCTGGGCCTACGCGCTGGGGCAGATTCCTGGCGGCTGGCTGCTGGACAAGTTCGGTGCGCGCCGGGTGTACGGCTGCAGCCTGTTGCTGTGGTCGCTGTTCACCATGATGCAGGGCACCGTGGGCTGGTTCGGCGTGGTGGGCTCCAGCGCCGCCATCACCCTGTTCGGCATGCGTTTCATGCTCGGCCTTGTGGAGTCACCGGCGTTCCCCGCCAACAACCGCATCGTTTCCTGCTGGTTCCCCACCAGTGAGCGCGGCACCGCCTCGGCGCTGTTCAACTCGGCGCAGTACATGGCCGTGGTGGTGTTCGCACCGCTGATGGCCTGGCTGACCCACGCCCTGGGCTGGGAGCACGTGTTCCTGTGGATGGGCGCGCTGGGCCTGGTGGCCACGGTGTTCTGGTTCATGTTGTACCGTGAGCCCCACAGTGACCCACACCTGAGCGCCGCGGAACTTGACTACATGCGCGAAGGCGGCGCGCTGGTGGACCTGGAAGCCACGCGCAAGGCCAGCAAGCCCAAATTCACCTTCGCCGAAGTGGCGCAGTTGTTCACCAACCGCACGCTGTGGGCGATTTACCTGGGCCAGTACTGCATCACCGCGTTGACGTATTTCTTCATCACCTGGTTCCCCATCTACCTGATCAAGGGCCGCGGCCTGACCATCATGGAAGCCGGCTGGGTGGCGGCGTTGCCGGCCATCTGCGGCTTCTCCGGCGGCGTGCTGGGCGGGGTGGTGTCGGACGCCCTGATCCGTCGCGGCATGCACCCGTCCACCGCGCGCAAGACGCCGTTCGTGATCGGCATGACCCTGGCCGCCAGCCTGGTGTCGGCCAACTTCGTCGACGCCAACTGGCTGGTGATCGCGCTGATGGCCCTGGCCTTCTTCGGCAAGGGCCTGGCGGCGGTGGGCTGGGCGGTGCTGTCGGACACCGCGCCCAAGGGCATGGTCGGCCTGAGCGGCGGGGTGTTCAACGGCATCGGCAACATTGCCGGCATCGTCACCCCGGTGGTGATCGGCTTCGTGGTGGCGTCCACCGGCTCGTTCGACAAGGCCCTGTGGTTTGTGGCGGCGCATGGGGTGTTGGGCATTTTCGCCTACGTGGTGCTGGCCGGGCGCTTCGAGCGGGTGGAGATCCGCGCGCCGCAGGCATGACGAAAAAGCGATGAAGCGGGGCGGGGGACGGGGATTGGCCAAGACTTTTGGCGTGGAACACCGGATAATGCGGGCCATATTGTATCGCTCGTAATTATGGTAATTCCGCATGGAAATCAAGGTCAACTTTCTCGACAACCTCCGTCTCGAAGCCAAGTTCGACGACTTCACGGTGGTGGCCGACCAACCCATCCGCTACAAGGGCGACGGCTCGGCCCCCGGCCCGTTCGACTACTTCCTGGCGTCGTCGGCGTTGTGCGCGGCCTATTTCGTGAAGTTGTACTGCGAAACCCGCAACATTCCCACTGACAACATTCGCCTGTCGCAGAACAACATCGTCGACCCGGAAAACCGCTACAACCAGATCTTCAAGATCCAGGTCGAGCTGCCCGCCGACATCTCGGCCAAGGACCGCCAGGGCATCCTGCGTTCCATCGACCGCTGCACCGTGAAGAAGGTGGTGCAGACCGGCCCCGAGTTCATCATCGAGGAAGTCGAGAACCTCGACGCCGACGCCCAGGCCCTGCTGATGCTGGACGCCGCGGCGCAGACCAGCACCTACATCGCCGGCAAGGACCTGCCGCTGGAGCAGACCATCGCCAACATGTCCGGCATCCTCGCCGGCCTGGGCATGAAGATCGAGATCGCCTCGTGGCGCAACATCGTGCCCAACGTCTGGTCGCTGCACATCCGCGACGCGCAGTCGCCGCTGTGCTTCACCAACGGCAAGGGCGCCACCAAGGAAGGCGCGCTGGCGTCGGCCCTGGGTGAGTTTATCGAGCGCCTGAACTGCAACTTCTTCTACAACGACCAGTTCTGGGGCGAGGACATCGCCAACGCGCCATTCGTGCATTATCCCAACGAGCAGTGGTTCCAGCCCGGCCGCAAGGACGCGCTGCCCAAGGAGATCCTCGACGAGCACTGCCTGGCCATCTACAACGCCGACGGTGAACTGCGCGGCTCGCACCTGTATGACACCAACTCAGGCAACATCGAGCGCGGCATCTGCTCGCTGCCGTACGTGCGCCAGTCCGATGGCGAGACGGTGTACTTCCCGTCCAACCTGATCGAGAACCTGTTCCTCAGCAACGGCATGAGCGCCGGCAACACCCTGGCCGAAGCCCAGGTGCAGTGCCTGTCGGAGATCTTCGAACGCGCGGTGAAACGCGAAATCCTCGAAGGTGAACTGGCGCTGCCGGACGTGCCGCAGGAAGTGCTGGCCAAGTACCCGGGCATCGTCGCCGGCATCGAGGGCCTCGAAGCCCAGGGCTTCCCGGTGCTGGTCAAGGACGCGTCCCTGGGCGGCGAATTCCCGGTGATGTGCGTGACCCTGATGAACCCGCGCACCGGTGGCGTGTTCGCCTCGTTCGGCGCCCACCCAAGCTTCGAAGTGGCGGTGGAGCGCAGCCTCACCGAGCTGCTGCAAGGGCGCAGCTTCGAAGGCCTGAACGACCTGCCGCAGCCGACCTTTGAAAGCCACGCGGTGATGGAGCCGAACAATTTCGTCGAGCATTTCATCGATTCGAGCGGCGTGGTGTCGTGGCGCTTCTTCAGCGCCAAGTCGGATTTCGAGTTCGTCGAATGGGACTTCTCCGGCCAGGGCGAAAACTCCAACGAGGAGGAGGCCGCCACCCTGTTCGGTATCCTCGAAGACCTGGGCAAGGAAGTGTACATGGCCGTCTACGACGACCTCGGCGCCACTGCCTGCCGCATTCTGGTGCCCGGTTATTCCGAGATTTACCCGGTGGAAGACCTGATCTGGGACAACACCAACAAGGCCCTGTTCTTCCGCGAAGACATCCTCAACCTGCACCAGCAGGATGACGACCGCCTGAAGGCCCTGGTGGGCCTGCTGGAAGAAAGCGAGCTGGATGACTACACCGACATCAAAACCCTGATCGGCATCGAATTCGATGAAAACACCGCCTGGGGCCAGCTGACCATCCTGGAACTGAAACTGCTGATTCACCTGGCCCTGCGCAACACCGAGGAAGCCAAGGAACTGGTGGAAACCTTCCTGCAGTTCAACGACAACACCGTCGAGCGTGGGCTGTTCTACCAGGCCGTGAACGTGGTGCTGGAAGTGGAGATGGACAGCGACCTGGCGCTGGAGGACTACGAGGTGAACTTCCGTCGCATGTTCGGCAACGAGCGCATGGACGCGGTCATCGGCACGGTCAACGGCAGCGTGCGCTTCCATGGCCTGGCCCCCACCAACATGCAGCTCGAAGGCCTGGACCGTCACCTGCGCCTGGTGGACAGCTACAAGAAACTGCACGCGGCGCGCGCCAAAGCCGCCGGCATTCTGTAAATACAAGGACATACCGTGAAGCAACGCATCGTCGAAGAAATCGCCCAGCACCGTCGTGATGGCGAGAAAGTGGTAGAGCTGCACCTGTGGTCCAAGGCGGCTGCCGACGCGGTCACCAAGGCCAAGGAATACGTGGATGGCGAGTTCATGGGCATCCCCGTGCAGCTGCCGCAGGATGGCGTGAGCATTCCGGGCATGGACTTTATCGTCATCGTCGAAGGGTGATGCGGCCCGTAGCAGCTGCCGCAGGCGGCGTCGCTGGCAACGCCGCCCCATCAGGCCATGGCACGGTGCAACAAATGCAGCAGCACCTGTCTTGAAATGGCGTCGTCTGCATCGCAACTAAAGTCGGCTCCTACCGCGTTCGTGGTAGGAGCCGGCCTTGGCCGCGATGCAGGCAACGCGATCCAAGCGGTACACGCATTCGCGTAGCAACTGCCGCAGGCTGCGTCCCGCGACGGTCCTGCGTTGCTCCAGGACGCGGCCTGCGGCCGCTGCTACAGGTGCGATGTGCGCAGGACTTCGCGTAGCCGCTGCCGCAAGGCTGCGCTGGCCTCGGCGTGCGCTGGAGATTTCCCGTGTACACAAGGCTCGACGCAGCCTGCGGCAGCTGCTACGTCCATACCGCGTTACCGAGCGCTGCGTTCGTGATCGGCCAAGCCATTGATCAGCGCATCTGCAAGACCTTTCGCCGTTTCAATCTGATGCAACGCCGACCACACGAGCCCTCGTTGTGGCAGGTCGCTGTCGGTGAGTTCGTAAGCGGCTTCGTGCGCGGATTTGAGCAACTGGGAGATTTGCACCAAGGTGTCTTCCAGCGAGATGCCAGCGCGTACGAGGTAGAAGGGTTGGTCCTGGGCGTCGCACGCGCCGAAAGGGGTAGCGGTGGTGGTGGGCTGCGAGGAATGCCTGTCGATAGTCATGTTCAAGTCCTGATGTTAAAAAGATGGATTCATCCCCTGCGGGCTACCAAACCCGGGTGCTGGAACACAGCAACCGGCGCAGGGTAAGGCCCGCCTCGGGAAGGGGCAACCCAGGCAGAGCAAATCAGATTTGTCCTACACAGGGGACTACAGAAGATGAGGGCCATGCGCCAAAGGCTGGCAACGCCGACCCATCAGGCCATGGCACGTTTCAACAGATGTAGCAGCTGCCGTAGGCTGCGTCGCGCCGCGCGGGCGGCGCTCGATCTCCAGCGCGCCGCCTAACCCCAGACAAGCGCCCGCAGGCCACCCCGCAATCCGCGTAGCCGCTGCCGCCAGGCTACGCGGATTGTGGTGGATCTGATGGGCATGTCGGATGATCGCGTGATGGCTGTGGTGTGCATGCCTTGAGGCTTCTGGCGCGCTTGAGATCGAGCGCCGCCCGCGCGGCGCGACGCAGCCTACGGCAGCTGCTACATCTGTTGCACCGTGCCATGGCCTGACAGATAGGCGTTGCCAGCCTGGGGTGTACGCCAAGGGAACGGGTTAAAAATAAAAATTCTGTCCTTGATTAAACAGAATTTATATTCCATAACTAGCTCATCCCAAAAACAACAAAAGGCACCCCTCCATGCGCGAACTCGGCATCGGTCTCATTGGCACAGGCTTCATGGGGCGCGCCCACGCCCTGGCGTTTCGCAATGTCAGCGCAGCGTTCGAGCTGCCCGTTTCCCTGCGCCTGGCCGCGCTGGCCGACGCCGACCCGCAGCGGGCCAGCCAGTGCGCGCGCGCCTGGGGCTTTGCCACGGCGCACAGCGACTGGCAAAAACTGATCGATGACCCGGCGGTGAACGTCGTTGCCATCACTACCCCCAACCACCTGCATTTCCCCATGGCCATGGCCGCGCTGGCAGCAGGCAAGGCGGTGTATTGCGAAAAGCCGCTGGCGGTCAGCCTCGAACAGGCCGAGCAGATGCACCAGGCCGCCAAGGCCGCTGGGGTGGTGACCCGGGTGGGCTACAACTACCAGCACAACCCCATGATCGAGTGGGCGCGGCAGATGGTGCGCGATGGCGAGTTGGGGCAGATCATCAGCTTCGACGGCGAGTTCTGCGAAGACTTCATGGCCGACGGCCAATCCCCCTGGTCGTGGCGCTGCGAACCGCAGCACGCCGGCGGCGCCCTGGCCGACCTGGGCAGCCACCTGCTGGCCATGGCCCGTTACCTGGTGGGCGACGTGCAGGCGGTGTGCGCCGACAGCCAGACCGTGCACACCCAGCGCCCGGCCGTGGCCGGTAGCCGCGAGCTCAAGCCCATCGTGGTGGACGACCACACCCAGGCCTTGCTGCGCTTCGCCAACGGCGCGCGCGGTACGTTCAGCAGCAGCTGGCTCAAGCACGGCTACAAGAACCACCTCAGCTTCGAGATCAGCGGCACCCTGGGCACCCTGAAGTTCGACCAGGAACGCCTGAATGAACTGCAACTGTGCCGCGTTGGCCAGGCCGGTTTCCAGCGGCTGCTGGCAGGCCCGGCGCTGCCGGGTTACGCAGCGTTCAGCCCGGCGCCGGGCCACCAGCTGGGCTACAACGAACTCAAGACCCTGGAAGTGCACGCGCTGATCATGGCGTTGGCCGGGGAAGGGCAGGTGGGCACCGACTTCGCCGAGGCGCTGGCGGTGGAACGCCTGGCCGCCGCCATTCGCGTGGCGGCCAGCGAGCAGCGCTGGGTGCAGGTGGAGTCGGTATAGCGCGCGGCGTTACTGGCTGCCGAACATCCCGGTCCAGTAAATACCCGCGTCACTTTTCGGGTCCGTGGCATAGGCGGCGCCGAGGTCATGGAACTGCGGGTTCATGAGGTTGGCGCAGTGGCCCGGGCTGGCCAGCCAGCCGGCCACCACCTTGCGCACGTTGTCCTGCCCGGCGGCGATGTTCTCGCCCAGGGCCTGGGCGCTGTAGCCGGCCAGTTCGGCGCGGTCGCCGGGGGTGTGGCCGTCACGGTCCAGATGGTCGAAGTAATTGCGGTTGGCCATGTCCTGGGAGTGCACCTGGGCGGCGCCGGCCAGGGTTGCGTTCCACACCAGTGGCGGCGCCGGGTTGAATGCCTGGGCGCCGCAGGTGTGGGGCTGGGCACGGGCGCTGTTGATCTGTGCCAGCAGCTTCTGGCCCTCGGCGGGTGAGTCGCCCAGGCCCCCGGCCAGCAACGGCCGGGCCACCACGATGCGCCAATCGCGGCCCTCGTGGCTTACGCCAACGTCGATGAACTGCGGGTCGAGCACCACTTTGCAGAAACTCTCCTGCACGGCCGCCATGGCTGCCTGCGCGTCGCGCGGGCCAGACAGGCTGATGGCCTGCACGCTGACCATGGGGTAGCCGGCGCGCGCCATGGCGTCGCGCAGGTCGCCGCCGCCGCTGGCCGGCAGAATCAGCCGTGGGTCCTGGTTCAACGGCGGCAGCTCGTGGGAGGCCTGGCCTTCGCAGCGTTGCACCTGGCCACGAAACTGGTTGATCGAGTCCATGAGCAGCGACTCGTCACTGGCAGCGGCGTGGGCAGCCAGCGTCAGGCCCACCGACAGGGTGGCCAGGCGCAGGGCAGGTGACAAAGCGGGCATGGTGGTCTCCATGGTCAAGCAGCAATAGACGATTCTAGCGTAACCGCAAGTCGAGGCTGAGTGGTCGTTTACCGCACATTTTTAAACAATGAATGAAGAAGTAAATTGGAATTGCATTCCAGTTGATGCATCGTCAGGGCACTAACAACAAGGAGCGCACTGATGAAAGTCGCCATCGATTCCTACTGCTATCACCGTTTCTTCGGCGAAGTCTATCCAGACCTCGAAACCGACCCCGGGGTTCGCATGAACCTTGCAGATTTCATCCGGCGCGCCCAGGGCCATGGTGTGCAGGGCGTGTCCATCGAGTCATTCATGCTTGCCGACACCTCGCCCCAGGCGCTGGCCAGCCTGGCGCAACAGCTGGGCGGCGCAGGCCAGGAGCTGGTCTGGGCCTGGGGCCACCCCCATGGGCTGGGCTCCGGCAGCCGGCCGCAGGCGCTGGCCGACCTCAAGGCACATGTCGATATCGCCCAAACCCTGGGGGCACGCGTGATGCGTATTTGCGCGGGCGGGCGGCGCACCCGGCCGGCCTGCTGGGCAGAGCACAAGGCCGAGCTGATTCCGCTACTGGAAGCCGCCGCCGACTACGCCGGCGCGCGCGGCGTGACCCTGGCCATGGAAAACCATGTCGACCTGCACGCCCCCGAGGTGCTGGAATTGCTGGCCGCGGTGGCCAGCCCGGCCTTGGGCGTGTGCCTGGACACCGCCAACAACCTGCGCATGTTCGATGACCCCATGCAGGTAATCGAGCAACTGGCGCCTTACGCCAAGGCCACCCACCTCAAGGACATCACCGCCTGGCGCGGCAGCCCGCGCGATTTCGGCTTCTGGCCCAGCGTGCCACTGGGGCAGGGGCTGATCGACATCCCCGGGGCCCTGGTCGTGCTGCGCGACAATGGCTTCGACGGCCTGCTGGCCCTGGAACTGGATTTCCTTCACCCCGCCCACGGCCCCGAGGACGCCGCCATCGCGCGCAGCCTGGATTACCTGCGCGAGGCGCTCGCGCGCTTGTAGGCACAGCAGGGGCGGGTACTGATGAACACATTTCATCAGCGCATTCAGGGAGTTTCATTAATGCAATGATGTCGGTCATGTATCCTTCGCGACACAATTATTCTGATCGTGCGCGCCTGTATGACCTCGCTTGCCCCAACCCCCGTTCACCCACCGTTCCATTGCGTGGGGTGTGGCGCCTGCTGCAAGGGCCGCTTCATCCCCTTGACCCTGGACGAAGCGCGCCAATGGTTGCAGCGCGGCCATGACGTGGCGGTACTGCTGGAAGCGTTCGAGCAGACCACCTGGCCGCAGTCCGCCGAGGCTTATGCCTACAACGTCCAGCGCGCGACCCCCGTTGAATGCGGCAGCCAGACCCTGCAGGTGACGGCGATTTTCGCCGGCCAGGCCATTCCGCGCTGCCCCAACCTGCGTGAAGACGACCTGTGCGGCATTTACGCCGAACGGCCGCAGGTGTGCCGCATCTACCCCATGGAAATCAACCCGTTCATACCCCTGCGCATCAGCGACAAGGACTGCCCGCCGCAGTCGTGGGCCCCGCAGGAGCTGTTGGCGACTGATGGCGATGCCGAACTGAACCAGGCCATCGCGCATTCGCGCCAGGCCGACCGTGCCGACGCGGCGCGCAAGGTCGCCGTGTGCGAGGCGCTGGGGTTCACCAGCGCTGCCTGGAAAGGCAATGGCCTGGCCATTTACTTCCCGGCCCGCGACGCGCTGTTACGCGCTGTTCAAGAGGCCGGCCACCCGGCCACGGCAGTTGCAGCGGGCACTTGGCGGGTGCGTGCACAGCAGCAGGACCTGCGCGCCCGCCTGGCCGCGATGGGCGTGGCCCTCGATGACCGCGAAGCCTTGGATTACCTGTTCCACCCGGTGTGAAAGCATGGCTCTATCGGCCCGCAAGACCCAGGCTATTAGCCCTATCGGCAACACCCGTCTAGGCTGTTTCTACCGCCGTCGCCCGTCGACCGGCCGGAACCTGATAGGGAGATAATAATGAGCCAGGTGGCCCCGCCTACCCGTTGATCGTCAGCGCTGTTCGTCATTCACCTGGCCAGCACCTCATGTCATTGATTTACATCGACAATAAGGTAGAGCAATCATGGGAAACGAATCGAAATGCCCGTTCAACCATGCCGCCGGCGGCGGCACCACCAACCGTGACTGGTGGCCCAACCAACTGAACCTGAAGATCCTGCACCAGCACACCGCCAAGTCCGACCCCATGGGCGATGGCTTCGACTACGCCAGGGAATTCAAGAGCCTGGACTTCGCTGCGGTGAAGCAGGACCTGCTGGCGGTGATGACTAACTCCCAGGACTGGTGGCCCGCCGACTTCGGCCACTACGGCCCCTTGTTCATCCGCATGGCCTGGCACAGCGCCGGTACCTACCGCACCGGTGATGGCCGCGGGGGCGCGGGGGCAGGGCAGCAACGCTTCGCGCCGCTGAACAGCTGGCCCGACAACGTCAGCCTGGACAAGGCCCGGCGGCTAATCTGGCCGGTGAAACAAAAGTACGGGCGCAAGATCTCCTGGGCCGACCTGATCGTGCTCACCGGCAACGTCGCGTTGGAGTCCATGGGCTTCAAGACCTTTGGCTTCTCTGGCGGCCGCGCCGATGTGTGGGAACCGGACGAGGACGTGTACTGGGGCAACGAGAAAACCTGGCTGGGCGGCGACGTGCGCTATGGCAACGAGCAGCTCAAAGCCCAGCCCCCCGGTGACGGCACGTTGGTGGCCGAGCCCGACCTGCACGGCAGCGAAAGCAGCCGCACCGACGGCGGCCGCCTGCTGGAGAACCCCCTGGCCGCCGTGCAGATGGGCCTGATCTACGTGAACCCCGAGGGCCCGGACGGGCACCCGGACCCGGTCAAGTCGGCGCTCGACATCCGCGAGACCTTCGGCCGCATGGCCATGAACGACGAAGAAACCGTGGCGCTGATCGCCGGTGGCCACGCCTTCGGCAAGACCCACGGCGCCGGCCCTGCCGACAACGTCGGGCCCGAGCCGGAAGCGGCGGGCCTGGAAGAGCAGGGGCTGGGTTGGCGCAACAGTTTCCGCACCGGCAAGGGCGGCGACACCATCACCAGCGGCCTGGAAGTGACCTGGACCTCCACGCCCACGAAGTGGAGCAACGAGTACCTGGAAAACCTCTTCGGCTTCGACTGGGAACTGACCAAGAGCCCGGCGGGTGCCCACCAGTGGACGCCGAAAAACGGCGCTGGCGCCGGCAAGATCCCCGACGCCCACGACCCAAGCAAACGCCGCGCGCCGACCATGCTGACCTCGGACCTGGCGCTGCGCTTCGACCCAATCTACGAGCCCATCGCGCGCCGCTTCCTGGCCAACCCCGACCAGCTCAGCGACGCCTTCGCCCGTGCCTGGTTCAAGCTCACCCACCGTGACATGGGCCCGCTGGCGCGCTACCTGGGCCCCGAAACTCCCACTGAAGAGCTGCTGTGGCAAGACCCGTTGCCGGCTGTTAACCACGCGCTGGTTGACGACAACGACGTGGCCGCACTGAAAGCCAAGGTGCTGGCCTCGGGCCTGAGCGTGGCACAGCTGGTGTCCACCGCCTGGGCGGCAGCGTCCACCTTCCGCGGTTCGGACAAACGCGGCGGCGCCAATGGCGGCCGCCTGCGCCTGGCGCCGCAGAAAGACTGGGCCGCCAACCAGCCGCAGCAACTGGCCAAGGTGCTGGGCACCCTGGAAAGCATCCAGCGTGACTTCAACAGCGCGGCGGCGGGGGGCAAGCAAGTCTCCCTCGCGGACTTGATCGTGCTGGCGGGCAACGCCGGCGTCGAACAAGCGGCGAAAAATGCCGGGCACAGCGTCAGCGTGCCGTTCAAGCCGGGCCGGGTGGACGCCTCCCAGGCGCAGACCGACGTCGAGTCGTTCGGCTTCCTGGAACCGATCGCCGATGGCTTCCGCAACTACCTCAAGGGTAAATACCGCGTGTCGGCCGAACACCTGCTGGTGGACAAGGCGCAACTGCTGACCCTCACCGGCCCCGAAATGACCGTGCTGCTGGGCGGCCTGCGGGTGCTGGGCGCCAACGTGGGCGAAAGCAGGCACGGGGTCCTCACCCAACGGCCTGGCACGTTGACCAACGACTTCTTCGTCAACCTGCTGGACATGGGCGTGGAATGGCGGCCGCTGTCGGCTGACAACGACACCTTCGAAGCCCGCGACCGCAGCAACGGCGCAGTGAAATGGACCGGCACCCGGGTCGACCTGGTGTTCGGTTCGCACGCGCAGCTACGCGCCTACGCGGAAGTCTATGGCAGCGCCGATGCGCAGCAGCAGTTCGTCAGCGACTTCGTGGCGGCCTGGGACAAGGTCATGAACCTGGACCGTTTCGACCTCGCCTGAGCCCCACCCGCGTAGCAGCTGCCGCAGGCGGCGTCCGGGTTCACCGCGGTCTTCCACACTGACCGCGGCGGCCCGGACGCGGCCTGGCGGCCGCTGCTACACTGCTTTTTCCACCAGAAAGGAGCTTGGCCATGTACCCCTGCTTCACCTTGAGCGAACCCGCCGCCACCCCTCGCTACCGGCACGCCGTCTCGATCAACGGCGCGATCACGGCCTGGGAGCTGAAAAATCTGGCGCTCAATACCAAGGGGTTTGTCACATGTCCAAAGAACTACTCGGAGTTTCTGCTATAGGCCTGATGGTGGCTGGCGAGTTCTGCGCCATCTACAGCGAGGTCGTCACTGCACGGCTGGCCCACACCGGCCATACTTCCTGGCTCGATTTCCTGCTGCCGGCCACGGTGATGTGCGTGGCCGGTTTCTGCCTGATCGCGGCCTACTGGCTGGGCTTTCGCGCCGCCGGTGATATCTGGCTGATCACCGTGGTCTCGGTCACCTCATTGCTGCTGCTTGAGCCGATGGTGATCTGGGCTTTATTCGCCGAGAGGCCGGGGCGTGGGGCCTTGATCGGCTTCTGCCTGGGGGCGTTGGGGATGGTTTCGGCGGTGTGGCTGTAGCGCACCGTTTTCGTAGCAGCTGCCGCAGGCGGCGTCCGGGCCTTGCGCGTTGTGCCAGGTGACGCGGCCTGCGGCCGCTGCTACAGCAACCGCCGGCGGGTTGCGCACGCCCCTGTAGCAGCTGCCGTAGGCGGCGTCCGGGCCTTACGCGATGTGCCAGGTGACGACAGGCCGGCGGTATTGGTCCTGATACGCACCCATCACCCCCCGCGCACCACGGGGCCTGGCCGCGTAACCCATCTACGCCAATGTAACAATCAAGAAATACTACCAATTGCGTTTGCGATTGTTATTGAGAGTTATTACCATCAACGCGCCGCACCATGCCGCACCTCGTTTCACAGCGCCTCACCAGGCGCGGGTAACCGCCCTCGACGCTTCACCCAATCGTCTCGCTCACGCCTGCAAAAGCCTGGCCGGCAGACGTTTGCCCAAGAAAAGTGGCGGGGGCCACTGGTGAAGCGGGCAGGGCGGGGTACCTGAGGGCTGCATGACGCGGCATCACAAAGGCTGCGCCCGGCGCGCAGGAAAAAGACATCTGTCAAACAGATCATGCAAAGGAAGTGGTATGAACGGAAGTAAACGTAGCGGTGCCCTGCGACGCACCCATGGGTTGGTATTGATTGGCCTGCTGGCGCCATTCCCGCTCAGCGCGCTGGCCGAGACCGTTGCCCAGGCCCCGGCCCAGGCCAGCGCGCCGCTGGAGCTGGAGACCCTGACCATCGAGGGCAACAAGCTCTACGACATGCCACCGTCCGAACAGACCGGCGGCTACACCGTGCAGGGCGCCACCGTGGGCACCAAGACCCCGGCACCGCTCAAGGACATTCCGCAATCCATTTCCACCTACACCAACGAGTACATCAAGGACCGCAAGTTCGTGCACCTTGATGACCTGGCCAAGTACACCGCCGGCCTGCGCGTGCTGACCAACGACAGCGGGCGTTCGTCCATCTACTCGCGCGGCTACGAATACGACGAATACCAGATCGACGGCCTGCCGGCGCCCATGACCAGCATCTTCGGCACCGTGCCGTCGCTGGCCGCCTACGACCGCGTGGAAGTGATGCGCGGCCCCGCCGGCCTGTTCAGCAGCACCAGCGAGCTGGGCGGCATCGTCAACATGGTGCGCAAGCGCCCGACCGCCGACTTCCAGGGCAGCGTCGAGGCCAGCTACGGCACCTTCGACACCAACCACGAGCAGGTCGACGTCTCCGGCCCGCTGGACTCCGAAGGCCGCGTGCGTGGCCGCTTTATCGCCTCGCGTGATGCCAGCAACGGCATGGTGGACTACAACGCCAGCGACAGCGAAACCTACTACGGTGCCCTGGACATCGACCTGGACGACGCCACCCAGCTGTCGTTCGGCCTGAACCACGAAGTGAAGAACATCACGCCGAACAACGGCTACCCGACCGACACCAGCGGCAACCTGCTGAACTTCAGCCACTCCAAGTTCCTGGGCGCCGACTGGAATTACTTCGACGGCAAGACCACCGACTTCACCGCCGAGCTGACCCACCACTTCGACAACGGTGGCAACGGCCGCATCGCCCTGCGCACCTCCGACCGCGACGCCGACTACCTGTACGCCTTCACCCGCGCCGGCGTGTCCAGCACCGGCACCGCCACCGAAGGCTACACCGGCCGCGAGTTCACCGAAAACACCGTGTCCATGGACGCCAGCTACAGCCAGCCGTTCGAGGCCATGGGCAACGTCAGCGAATTCGTGGTGGGCACCGACTACAAGAACTACCACAACTACTACAAGAACGCCGCCGGCGTGCTGGGTACCATCAACGTCAACACCTACAGCCCCACGCAGTTTGCCGAGCCCAGCAACATCTACGGCACCAGCAGCGCGACCAAGGTGGGTACCCAGTCCGAAGAATACGGCCTGTACTCCAAGCTGACCTTCCGCCCCATCGCCGACCTGGCGCTGATCGGCGGCGCGCGCCTGAGCTACTACAAGGGCAGCGGCTACAACACCGTGATCGCCAGCGGCGCGCAGACCGACTACGACCAGACCATCTCGGCCCACCTCACCCCTTACGGCGGCGCGGTCTACGACCTGGACGCCAACAACTCGCTGTATTTCAGCTACTCCCAGGTGTTCAAGCCGCAGACCGAGACCAACCAGGCCGGCAACGTGCTCAAGCCGCGCACCGGCGAGCAGTATGAAGCCGGTATCAAGGGCAGCTACTTCGGTGGCGACCTGAACACCCGCGTCTCGGTGTTCCAGCTGACCGACAAAAACCGCGCTACTACCCCGTACGATGCCGACGGCGCGGCCATCACCACCTACGACGTCGCGGGCGGCAAGACCCAGATCCGCGGCGCCGAGTTCGAGATCAGCGGCAAGCTGCTGCCCAACTGGGACGTGCTGGCCGGCTACACCTACATGGACACCAAGGTGCTCAGCGGCGACGACGTCACCACCTTCCAGACCATGCCCAAGCACCAGGCCTCGCTGTGGAACAAATACACCATCGCCAGCGGCCCGCTGGAAGGCCTGGCCATCGGCAGCGGCGTGACCGCCATGAGCGACTTCTACATGGACACCAGCACCTACCGTGTCGCAGCCCCTGGCTACGCCACCGTGGACGCCAAGCTGTCCTACCCGATCACCAAGAAGCTCACCGCCACCCTGGACGGTACCAACCTGCTTAACCGCGACTACTACTCGCGTGTAGGCTCGGCGGCTACCTTCAACTTCCTCGGCCAGTCCCGCGCCTTCAGCGTCGGCGCCCGGTACGAGTTCTAAGAGGCTCCATGGACAAGCTCCTGGCACGCAAGGACCTGGGCAGCGAGTCGTGGTGGCAGGCGCTGGCCGAGCAGGGTACGCCCCTGGTCGGCCCGGCGCAGGCCGGGGAGCACGCCGTGACATTCGTCTGGCGTGACCCCCGCGGCACGGCCGCCACGTCGGCTACCCGACGCGTCTGGATCAACATCACCGGTCTTACCGACCACCACCGCCAATGCGCGCCGCAAAGCCTGGCGCGCATCGACGGCACCGACATCTGGCTGTGGCAGACGCGCATCGACGCGAACTGGCGCGGCAGCTACAGCTTCATGCCCTGCGACGAGGACCGCGATTTCGACGGCATCGACGCCCACGGCAACCCCGATTTGAACGCGCTGCGCCCTTGGTGGCGGGCCATGTTCCCGCGCGCACAGCACGACCCCCTGAACCCCATGCGGCCCTGGACCGGCGGCCGTGGCCTGGGCGTGTCCGGCCTGCACATGCCGCAGGCGCCCGCGCACCCGGCCTGGCTGGCGGTGGACGACGGCCAGGCGCCTGCCGCCAACCTGCAGCAGTACCAGTGGCACAGTGCGCGGCTGGGCAACAGCCGCCGCGTGTGGCTGCTGAGCACCGGCCGCGACCAGGACCCCAGCCGGCCCCTGGCGGTGCTGCTGGACGGCGCTTTCTGGACCGCCAGCCTGCCGCTGGCCGAGCCGTTGCAGGCGCTGACCGCAGGCGGCACCTTGCCTGGAGCGGTTTACCTGTTCGTCGACAGCATCGACACCGCCCACCGCAGCGCCGAACTGGCCTGCAACGCCGAATTCTGGGAAGCCCTGCAGGCCGAACTGCTGCCCCAGGTGATGGCGTGGCAAGCACACTCGCCCAACCCGGCCACCACCGTGGTGGCGGGGCAGAGCTTTGGCGGCCTGGCGGCGCTGTACGCCGGCCTGCAATGGCCGCAGCGCTTCGGCTGCGTGCTGGCCCAGTCCGGCTCGTTCTGGTGGCCCCGCGATGACGTTTCGCGGCAGTTGCCCCAGCGCGTCGACGCCGGGCTTGGCCACGGCCAGGCGCTGAAACTGTTCATTGAAGCCGGGCTGCGCGAACCGGTGATCTACCGCGCCAACGAACGCATGGTGCACGCACTGCGCGACGCCGGCCTTGCCCCGCAATACCGCGTGGTCAATGGCGGCCACGATGCCCTGTGCTGGCGCCAGGGCCTGCTCGATGGCCTGGCGGCACTGTGGGCCGATTTTTCCGCGGCGCGTTGAACCGCCGCGACACTCTCACGACAAGGAACATTCCGTGGAGCAACTCAACCCCTTCGACGACCCGCAGCAGGGTTGTCACGTGCTGATCAACGACCAGGGCCAGCACAGCCTGTGGCCTGACTTCTGCGCCGTGCCGCCAGGCTGGGCCATCGTCCACGGCCCCGCCAGCCGCGAAGCCTGCGGGCAGTGGCTGGAGCTGAACTGGCGCGACCTGCGCCCCGCCTCCCTGCGCCGCGCCCTGGGCGCCGATGCTTCCTGAACCGGAGTCACGGATGAACCTGTTGAACCCTGAACCTGTGACCACCATGACCCACGCCCTGCAGGAGATGCCACTGGTGGCCGCGCAGTCGGGCATCTGGATGGCCGACCAATTGTCGCCGCACCACAACGCCTACGCCGTGGCCCACTACGTGGAACTGGCCGGCGAGTTGGACAGCGACCTGCTGTTGCAAGCCATCGAGGCGGGCCTTGCCGAGGTCGACACCCTGCACCTGCGCGTCGCCGAGCGCGATGGCCAGCCGGTGCAGTGGTTCGACTTCAGCCGCGCCCCCGCGCGCCCTACCTGTGCCGACCTGCGCGGCGTGGCCGACCCGGCCACTGCTGCGCTGGCGTGGATGCGCAACGACCTGCAGGGCGACCTGCGCGTGGCCAGCGGTGGCCTAGAATGCGTGAACCACCTGATGCAGGTGGGCGACGGGCGCTGGTTCTGGTACCAGCGCTACCACCACCTGGCCGTTGACGGCTACAGCTTCGCCGCCATTACCCGGCGCATTGCCGAACACTACAACGCCCTGCGCCGTGGCGAGTCCGCCGGCCCCACGCCGTTCACCCCGTTCAGCCAGGTGGTGGCCGAGTACCAGGCCTACCACCAGGGCGCGACGTGCGAGCGCGACGCGCAGTTCTGGCTGGACAAGGGCCGCCAACTGCCGCCGCCGGCCACCTTGTCGAGCCAGCCGCTGGGCGGCCAGAGCGCCAGCAGCCGCGTGCTGCGCCATACCCTGAGCTTCGACACCCAGGCCTTCGACCGCCTGATGGCCGACCAGCCGCCGGCCCTCAGCCGCGCCGACATGGCGCTGGCGCTGGTCAACCTGTGGCTGTCGCGCCTCAGTGGCCAGGACGCGTTCACTGCCGGTTTCATCTTCATGCGCCGCATGGGCTCGGCCGCCGCCAGCGCCAGTGGCGCGGTGATCAACGTGCTGCCCATGCAGGTAAAGGTCGAGCCCCAGGCCACCCTGGCCGAGCTGGCGCAGAGCATCGCCGCCGAGCTCAAGCGCCTGCGCAAGCACCAGCGCTATGACGCCGAACAGATCCAGCGCGACCTGGGCCGCATCGGCGACGCCGAGCCGCTGTACGGCGTGGTGCAGAACCTCAAGCTGTTCGACTTTGCCCTGGACCTGGACGGCATCGTCGGCGTCACCCACACCCTGGCCTCGGGGCCGGTGCGCGACCTGGAAGTAGCGCTGTTCCTCACCCCGCGCGGCGAGCTGTCGCTGGAACTGCTGGCCAATGCCGAGCGCTACGACGACGCCACCCTGGCCCGTCACCTGCGCCGCCTGAACCTGTTGATGACGCAATTCGGCGCCAACCCGCAGCTGAGCTGCGAAGCCGCCAACCTGCTGGACATTCAGGACCTGGCGCTGCTGGCGCACGCCAACGCCACCGAGCAGCCGCTGACCGACGACACCCTGGTCAGCCTGATGGCCGCCCAGGCGCTGCTGACGCCCCACGCGCCGGCGCTGTCGGACGCCCACTACCAATTCGATTACCAGCAGGTGCGCGAACAGGTGCAGGCCTTGGCCCAGCGCCTGGTGGCCCAGGGCGTGGTGCCCGGCGATATCGTCGCCGTGGCGTTGCCGCGCTCGGTGTTCCTCTCCCTGGCCTTGATGGCCATTCTGGAGGTGGGCGCCGCCTACCTGCCGCTGGACACCGGCTACCCCGACGACCGCCTGCAGCTGATGCTGGAGGACGCCGCACCGCGCCTGATCATCACCGACACCGCCCAGGCCGTGCGCCTCGCCGGCGTCGCCAGCTGCCCGGCGTTGCTGCTGGAGGCACCGTTGCAACTGGACCCGCACGGCCCGTTGCAATTCGCCCAGCCGACGCCTGAGCACGCCGCCTATATCATCTACACCTCCGGCTCCACCGGCCGCCCCAAGGGCGTCATCGTCGGCCACGAAGCCATCGTCAACCGCCTGTTGTGGATGCAACACCAGTACCCGCTGGGCAGCACCGACGTGGTGCTGCAGAAGACCCCGTGCAGCTTCGACGTGTCGGTGTGGGAGTTCTTCTGGCCGCTGATCACTGGCGCGCGCCTGCACATGGCGCCGCCTGACGCGCACCGTGACCCGGAAGCGCTGCAGCGGCTGTTCAGCGAGCAGGGCGTGACCACCACGCACTTCGTGCCCTCGATGCTGGCGGCCTTTGTCAGCGCACTGAACGACGACGCCGCCATCGCTCACTGCCGCAGCCTGCGCCAGGTGTTCTGCAGCGGCGAAGCGCTACCGACCGATCTGTCGCAATTGTGGCAGCGACGCACCGGCGTGCCGCTGCACAACCTCTATGGCCCTACCGAAGCGGCCGTCGACGTCAGCTGGTACCCGGCCCACGGTGACACCCTGGCCGGCGTGCAGGGCGCCAGCGTGCCGATTGGTTTCCCGGTGTGGAACACCGGCCTGCGCATCCTCGACCGGCGCCTGCGCATGGTGCCGCCCGGCGTTGCCGGCGACCTGTACCTCACCGGCGTGCAACTGGCTCACGCCTACCTGGGCCGCGCCGACTTGACCGCCAGCCGCTTCGTCGCCGACCCCTACGGCAACGGTGGGCGCATGTACCGCACCGGCGACGTCGCGCGCTGGCTGGACAACGGCGCGGTGGAATACCTGGGCCGCAGCGACGACCAATTGAAAATTCGCGGCCAGCGCATCGAGCTGAGCGAAATCGACCATGCGCTGTTGGCGCTGCCCGGCGTCGAGCAGGCCGTGACCCACGCCCGAGTGCTGGGCGAGGCCCAGGTGGGCGGTGGGGATGCGCGCCAACTGGTGGGCTACGTGATCGCCCAAGGCGACCGCGAGCTGGACCTGGTTGCCCTGCGCATGGCCCTGGTGGACCGCCTGCCCGCACACATGGTGCCGGTGGCGTTGGTGCAGCTGGATGAGTTCCCGTTGGGTGCCACCGGCAAGCTGGACCGCAAGGCCCTGCCGTTGCCACAGGCCAGCGCCAAGGCCAGCGGCCGTGCGCCGGCCGAAGGCCTGGAAACGCAGATCGCCGAGGCCTTTGCCCGGGTGCTTGCGTGCGACGGTGTCAACGCCGAGGACGACTTCTTCGCCTTGGGCGGCCATTCCTTGTTGGCCATGAGCCTGGCCGCCACCTTGCGCCGCGAATTGCAACGGCCGGTGGCGGTGGGGCAGGTGATGATCGCCTCCACGGTAGAGCGCCTGGCCCAACTGCTGGCCAGCGAGCAGAGCGAAGACGAGGCCCGCCGTGCCGGTTTCGAAAGCGTGCTGCCGCTGCGCCAAGGCAATGGCCCGACGCTGTTCTGCTTCCACCCGGCGTCGGGTTTTGCCTGGCAGTTCAGCGTGCTGCAGCGCTACATCGACCCGCATTGGTCGCTGGTGGGCATACAGTCGCCGCGTGGCAATGGCCCGCTGCACAGCTGCGCCAACCTCGACGCTGCCTGCGACGCGCACCTGCTCACCGTGCGCGCCTTGCAGCCCCACGGCCCGTACCATTTCGCCGGCTATTCGTTGGGCGGTACCCTGGCCCAGGGCGTGGCGGCGCGGTTGCAGGCCGAGGGCGAGCAGGTGGCCTTCCTGGGCCTGCTCGACACCTACCCGCCGGAGACCCAGAACTGGGACGAACGCCAGGGCCGCAACGTGCTCAAGCAGGAGGTGCTGGACGAGGTCAACCGCGAGCGCGAGCTGTTCCTGGCGGCCCAGCAGGGCCTGCAGGATGCGGCCATGGCAGCGGGTGGGGGCGGCATGTTCGACGACATCGAAGCCAACTACGCCGACTCCGTACGCCTGCTGGCCACGGCGCGCAGCTCGGCCTATAACGGCGAGGCGACGTTGTTCGTGGCCGAGAAAACCCTGCCCGAAGGCATGGACGTGCAGCAGACCTGGGGGCCGTTCGTGGGCAGCCTGAAGGTGCACCGCCTGCCGTGCGCGCACGTGGACATCATCTCGCCGGCATCGATGGCGCAGGTGGGGCCGTTGATCAATCGGGCGTTGAAGGCGCGGTCCCCGCGGAGCGGCCGGGCGGCCGCTCCAAAATATGCGGGGGCGGGGGGGCGCCCCGTAGCAGCGGCCGCAGGCCGCGTCCAGAAATCACCAGGCTGCGTCACCGCCCCAGCGGCACGATCATCGGCGTGCCCGCCACGGGGTCCTCGATAATCACGCACTTCAATCCATACACCGCCTCGATCAACTCGGGCGTGACGATGTCGGCCGGCTTGCCACTGGCAAGCACCTTGCCGCCGCGCATGGCGATCAGGTGCGTGGCGTAGCGGCAGGCGTGGTTCAGGTCATGCAGCACCACCACCAGCGTGTGCCCCTGGTCGCGGTTGAGTTCGCGCAGCAGTTCCAGCAGGTCGATCTGGTGGGTGATGTCGAGCCAGGTGGTGGGTTCGTCCATCAGCACCAGCGGCGTCTGCTGGGCCAGCACCATGGCGATCCACACGCGCTGGCGCTGGCCGCCGGACAGGGTGTCCACCGGTTTTTCCGCAAGCTCGGCAACGCCGGTGGCGGCCATGGCGCCTTGCACTGCCGCTTCGTCGGCGGCGCTCCAGCGGCTGAACAGGGTTTGGTGCGGGTAGCGCCCGCGCGCCACCAGGTCGCGCACCAGAATGTCGCTGGGCGCAGTGGAGCTTTGCGGCAGCAGGCTCAGGCGCCGCGCCACCTCTTTGGTCGGGTAGCGGCTGATGGCCTGGCCGTCCAGCCACACCTGGCCGGCCGTGGGCTGCAGCAGGCGGCTGAGGGTGCGCAGCAAGGTCGACTTGCCGCAGGCGTTGGGGCCGATGATCACGGTCAGTTCGCCGTCGGGGATGTGCACTGACAGGTCGCGGGCCACGACCTTGTCGTCGTAGCCCAGGGTCAGTTGCTCGGCCCAGAGGCGCGAAGGGGCGGGCAGGGCGGTCATCGCTTGCGGGTTTCCCGAATCAGAAGGCCTATCAGGTAGAGCCCGCCGAGGCTGACGGTAATCAGCCCGACGTGCAGTTGGTAAGGCAGGAACAGGCGTTGGGCGGCCAGGTCGGCGGCCAGCAACAAGGCCGCGCCGGTCAGCGCCGCCAGCGGCAGGGTCAGGTGTTGCGAGGGGCTCAGGCGCCGGGCAATCTGCGGCGCCGCCAGCGCCAGGAACGAAATCGGCCCGGCCACGGCAGTAGCGGCGGCGGTAAGTATCACGCCCATCAACAGCAGCAGCAGGCGCGAGCGCTCCACCGGCACGCCCAGGGCGTTGGCGGTGTCATCGCCCATTTCCAGCAGGCGCATGCGCAGGCTCAGCGCCAGGCTGCCGGCCAGCGCCACGGCGATGCACAGCAGCGCCGGCACGGCCTTGGCCCAGGTGATGCCGTTGAGCGTGCCGGCGTTCCACAGGCCCGCCGACAGCGTGGCTTCCAGCGAGCCGTTGACCACGACCCAGGTGTTGAACGACACCAGCATGGCGCGCACACCCAGGGCGATGATGATCAAGCGCAGGGTGCTGATGCCGTTGCGCCAGGCCAGGCGGTAGACCACCACGGCGGTCAGCAGGCCGCCAATCAACGCCGCCGAGGCGGTGCCCAACGTGCTGCCGTGGAACAGCACCAGGGCCACCAGCACGCCGCTGTAGGCGCCGGTGTTGAAACCCATGATGTCGGGGCTGCCCAGCGGGTTGCGCATCAGCGACTGGAAGATCGCGCCACTGACCGCCAGCGCCGCGCCCAGCACCAGCGCTGCCACCACCCGCGGCAGGCGCCATTGCAGCACGATCAGTTGTGTGCCGGTGGCGCCCTGGCCGCGCAGCGCGTCCAGCACCTGGCCCAGGTTCAGCGCCAGGCTGCCGCTGGCCAGCGCCCAGGCAGCCAGGGCCAGGCACAGCAGCGCCAGGCCGGTGGCGGTGAACAGCGGGCGTTTGCTGTGCAAGGTGCTCATCAGTTGGCCCCCAGGCGTTGGCGGCGCGCCAGCCAGATCAGCACCGGCGCGCCGATGAAGGCGGTCATCACCGACACCCGCAGTTCGCCCGTGGTGATCAGCCGGCCCAGGGTATCGGCCAGCAGCAGTACCGTGGGCGTCAGCAGCACAATGAACGGCAGCTGCCGGCCGTGCTCGGGCCCGGCCAGCCAGCGTGCCAGGTGCGGCATCATCAGCCCGACAAAGGCGATGGGGCCGACCATCGCGGTGGCGGCGCCGCACAGCAGGGTAATCGCCAGCAGCCCCAGCAGTTGCGTGCGCAGCACCCGGGTGCCGAGGGCGGCGGCCATGTCCAGGCCCATGCCCAGGCTGTCCAGCGCGCGGCCCAGGCCCAGCGCCAGCAGCACGCCGGCGCCGATGGGCAAGGCGGCGGCCTTGACCAGCTCAAGGTTGCGCACGTCCAGGGAGCCGGCCTGCCAGTAGCGGATCTGGTCGAACACCAGCGGGTTGAGCAGGGTAATGCCCGAGCCGATGCCTTCCAGCACTGCGGTCAGCGCCACGCCCATCAGGGTCAGGCGCATGGGGCTCACGCGGCCACCGCCGGTGAAGCCGCTGAGGGTCACCAGCAGGTTGGCCAGCAGCGCGCCGATGACCGCGCACACCACGTATTGGTCCGGGCCGTTGACACCCAGCCACGCCATGCCCACCACCAGCGCAAAGCTGGCGCCGGCATTGATACCCAGGATGCCGGGGTCGGCCAGGGGGTTGCGTGTCAGGGTCTGCATCAGCGCGCCGGCCACCCCCAGCGCCGCGCCCGCCAGCAGCCCGGCCAGGGTGCGCGGCAGGCGGGCGTCGGTGATGATCACGCAGTCGGCACTGGTGCAGGCACCGGCCAGGGCGTCCATGACCTGGGACAGGGGCGCCAGGTGGGCGCCCACCTGGAGGCTGGCCAGCACGGCGCCCAGCAGCGCCAGGGCAGTGAGGGGCAGGCGCAGGGAAGCTCTCATGGGCGGCCCTGCCAGAGCGGTGCGAACATCGAAAATCGCCTTAATGTATCGATACAAATACGAAGCATTCGTTTATACGACTGATTGGCGAATGCTATCATGTGGCCCGCTTGATAGGTAGTTCGCCTATCGATACAGGCCTGTCGATACAAGGGAGTTACATGGCCAGACCGTCGATTTTTCTCAACCTCAGCCTGCTGCGCACCCACGCGGCGTTTCGCGCGGTGTTCCTCGCCCGCCTGCTGTCATTGATCTCCCTGGGGCTGCTGGCAATTGCCATGCCGGTGCAGATTCAGGCCCTTACCCATTCCCCCCTTCAGGTTGGCCTGGCCGTGACGCTGGCTGGCACCGGCATGTTCATCGGGCTGATGTTCGGCGGCGTGTTGGCCGACCGCTACGAGCGGCGCCGGCTGATCCTGTTGGCACGCTCCACCTGTGGCATTGCCTTTGTCGGCCTGTGCCTGAACGCCAGCCTGGCGCAGCCGTCGCTGCTGGCCATCTACGCGCTGTCGCTGTGGGACGGCTTCTTCGGCGCCATTGGCGTTACCGCGCTGCTGGCCGCCACGCCGGCGCTGGTGGGCCGCGAGCACATGGTGCAGGCCGGCGCCATCAGCATGCTCACCGTGCGCATCGGCTCGATTCTTTCGCCCTTGCTGGGCGGGCTGTTGATCAGCGCTGGTGGCGTGGCCTGGAACTATGGCCTGGCGGCGTTCGGCACGTTGATCACCGTGCTGCTGTTGCTGCGCCTGCCGGCGTTGCCACCACCGCCGGTGCCGCGCGAACACCCACTGAAGTCGCTGGCCACCGGCATCGGCTTTTTGTTCGAGAACCGGGTAGTGGGCACTGTGGCGCTGATTGGCGCCCTGCTGACCCTGGCCAGCGCCGTGCGCGTGCTGTACCCGGCGTTGGGCCTGGGTTGGCAGCTGGACCCCACGCACCTTGGGCTGATGTATGCGGCGACGCCGCTGGGCGCGGCTATCGGCGCCATCACCAGCGGCCGCCTGGCGGCCACGCCGCGCCCGGGCAAGCGCATGTTGGCCACGGCGCTGCTGGCGTTCGCCGCCATTGCCGCGTTCAGCGTGGTGCCGTCGTTCTGGCTGGCGCTGTTGTGCTTGGCCGGTTTCGGTTATTTGAGTGCGGTGAATGCGCTGCTGCAGTACGCGCTGATCCAGGCGCAAACCCCCGACCACCTGCTGGGCCGCGTCAACGGCCTGTGGACCGCCCAGAACGTCAGTGGGGACGCCCTGGGCGCGGCGTTGCTGGGTAGCCTGGGTTCCTGGCTGCTACCGGCTAACGCCGCGCTGGCCTTTGGCCTGGCGGCGATGGCGGTAGGTCTGGTGCTGGCGCTGAGCATGCGCCAGCTGCGCAGGGTTCAGTTCGACGCCGTGGCCGCCTGAGCCTTGCCGAACTGCGCCTGCAGGCGGTCGAGCAGGTGGTTGGCGCTGTAGTAGTCGAGGCGGAAGGTGTCGGCGCCCAGGGCATACACGCGCTGGCTGCCGACCGCCGGCAGGTGCGCCAGCAGCGTGTTGTCCAGCACCGCTTTGGTGTCTGCTGGCTCGGCCGCGAACATCAGGAAGCTCTGGCCGGTGAGGGCATCGGCCATGTGCTCGCCGCCGGCCTGGATGATGTCCTTGCGCTTGCCCATGTTCTGGCTGTTGGCCAGGGCCAGGGAGGGCTCGGCCAGGGCGAAGCCCAGTTGCTCAAGCAGCTGGCCCTGGGGCGAGGCGGCGGTCCAGATGTTGGCCTGGCGCGCGGCCGGGTTGTAGACGAACGCCGACACCGGTTGCGGCGGCAGCGTGAGCAAGTTGCGCAGCTGCGCCTGGCGCTCGGCGAAGGCTTCGATCAGGCGGCCTGACTGGGCCTCATGGCCGGTGGCCTCGCCCAACAGGGTTTCCAGCTGCTGCCAGCTTTTGTCGTCGTAGTTCACCACCAGCGTCGGGGCGATGGCCGAGAGTTGGTCGTACAGGGCGATGGCCGAGTCGCCGCCGGTGGCGCTGATCAAAATCAGGTCCGGGGCCTGGGCCGCCACCGCTTCGGCGTTGGCTTCGCCGATGTACAGGCGCTGCACGTTGCGCGCCTTGGCCACGGCGCCCCACTGGCGCAGGTAACCCTGGTCGTCGGCCACGCGGTTGTTCGGTGTGGTGGCGCCGCTGGCGATTACCGGCGCGTCAATGGCCAGCAACGCGCCGGTGAGGGTCACGCTGGTGGAGACGATGCGTGTGGGCGCGTGGTTGAGCACCACGCTGCCATGCTCGCCGCTGACCGTGCGCGGCCAGCCGGTGTCGGCGCGGGCGGTACCGGCCAGCAGCGGCAGGCAGGCGGCCAGCAGGCACAGGCCGGCGCGCAGGGAAGGGCGGTGGAATCGGATGGGCATGACGGTATGCGTCCCTGATGGAGAATAAATCTCATTTTTATCAATGAGGTAAGGCGCCGCAAGAACAACCGTGTCGGAAGTATGTATCCAAAGAGATACCTTTCCCCCGTAGCAGCTGCCGCAGGCGGCGTCCCGCCCCCAACGCGTTCCACCTGAAGCCCCGCGGTGCCGGAGACGCGGCCTGCGGCCGCTGCTACGGGGGCGTGGCGCTTTGATGGCTTGCGTAACGGCGGCGAAAACATGGCTATTTGCCTTGTGGGCGACCCTCACTCGTGTTTGACAACGTTTCCTGCTATCCATAACCTTAACATGATTGATAGCAATTCTCATTACGAGTCACGAGGCGAACGTCATGACGACACACCACCTGGAAAACGAGCGATACCGTACGCAAGACGGTAGCAAAGAGGCGCAGTTCCTCTTCCGTTCCGGCACGCGCAGCCTGCGCGGCCAAGGTATCTTCAGTCGTATCAGCAGCGCGGCCGGCAGCGGCGGCGTGACCTCCAGCGCGTTCCTGGCCGAAGTGGGCGCCGCGTTGGCGCGGGCCCGCGAGGCCGGCATCGACAACCCCATTGTGATGGGCGCTATTCCCTTCGACACCACCCAGCCGTCCTGCCTGTACATTCCCCGGCAGTGCGCCTGGCGCGATGAACAGCAACCCGCCGCCGCCCACGGCGAGGCCACGCGCCCAGCGGTGCTGAACCAGCGCAGCATTCCCGACGAAGCCGGCTTCAAGGCCGCCGTCAACCAGGCCATAGCCAACTTCCGCTCCAGCACCATTCGCAAGGCCGTGCTGTCGCGTCAGCTCGATGTGCAGCTGACCCAGCCGGTGGACGTCGAACAGGTGCTGGCCAACCTGGCCGCCCAGAACCCTTCGGGCTACCACTTCCGCGTGCCCATGGCTGACGGCGCCGAACTGATTGGCGTGAGCCCCGAGCTGCTGGTGCGCAAGACCGACGACCAGGTGTTCACCAACCCCCTGGCCGGCTCCGCCAAGCGCCGCGTCGACCCGGTGCAGGACCGCGAAGTGGGCGAGGCGCTGCTGGTGTCGGAGAAGGACCAGTACGAGCACAGCCTGGTGATCGACGACATCCGCCGCGTGCTGGAGCCGGTGTGCAGCCAGCTGGACGTGCCCGCCGGCCCGTCGCTGCTGAGCACCGCTGCCATGTGGCACCTGTCCACCGCCCTGCAAGGGCAGCTGCGCGACCCCAACACCTCGGCGCTGCAGCTGGCCTGCCAGATCCACCCGACGCCAGCCGTGTGCGGCGCGCCCACGCAACTGGCGCGCAAGCTGATCGAACTGGTGGAGCCCGAGACCCGCGGCCTGTTCAGTGGCATGGTGGGCTGGTGCGACAGCCACGGCAACGGCGAGTGGGTGGTGACCATCCGCTGCGGCACCGTGCAGCATGACCGCATTCGCCTGTTCGCCGGCGCCGGCATCGTCGAGGCCTCGTGCCCCGAATCGGAATGGAAGGAAACCCAGGCCAAACTCGGCACCATGCTGGCCGCCTGCGGCCTCGACGCACAGGCGGGCTGCGCATGAGCATCGCTTTCACGCCCTGGCCGGCTGACCTGGCCGCCCACTACCGCGCCCAGGGTCACTGGCTGGACCGGCCAATGACCGACATTCTCGCCCAGCAGGTGCAGGCGCGCCCGGACGCCCCGGCGATCATCTGCGGTGAGCGCACCCTCAGCTACGCCGAGCTGGACCGCCAGTCCGACAACCTCGCGGCCTACCTGCATGCCAGCGGCCTGCGCACTCACGACGCGGCACTGGTGCAGCTGCCCAACGTAGCCGAGTTCTACGTCACCTTCTTCGCCCTGTTGAAACTGGGCGTGGCGCCGGTCAACGCGCTGTTCAGCCACCAGCGCCAGGAGCTGCTGGCCTACGCCCGGCAGATCCAGCCCAAGGTGCTGATCGCGTCCACCCGCCACGGCCTGTTCGGCAACGATGCGTTCCTTGATGAACTGCGCGACGTGGCGCCGAGCCTGGCTACCGTGGTGCTCGACGGCGCCGACCTGCAGGCGCACCTGCAAACCCCTGCGCGCAACTTCGTCGCCAGCCCCAGCGAAGGCGGGCAGGTGGCGTTCTTCCAGCTGTCGGGTGGCAGCACCGGCACGCCGAAGCTGATCCCGCGTACCCACAACGACTACTACTACAGCCTGCGCCGCAGCGTGGAACTGTGCGGCCTGACCCCGGCCACGCGCTTCCTCAGCGCCTTGCCGGCTGGCCACAACTACACCATGAGCTCGCCTGGCGCGCTGGGTGTGTTCATCGCCGGCGGCTGCGTGGTGATGGCCAGCGACCCCGAGCCGCTGAACTGCTTCGCGCTGATCGAGCGCCATGGCGTTGACTGGGTGCCGCTGGTGCCGCCCGCCGTTGCCCTGTGGCTGCGCGCCGCGCCCGAGCATCGCGCGCGCCTGCACAGCCTGAAAGTGCTGCAAGTGGGCGGCGCCAACTTCTCCGAGGCCCTGGCGCGCCGCGTGCCGGAAGAGTTGGGCTGCCAGCTGCAGCAGGTGTTCGGCATGGCCGAAGGCCTGGTGAACTACACGCGCCTGGATGACCACGGCGAGCGGGTGTTCACTACCCAGGGCTGCCCCATGAGCGCCGACGACGAGGTCCGCGTGCTCGACGAGGAAGGCCAGCCAGTGCCGGCGGGTGAGCCGGGCATGCTCGCCACCCGTGGCCCGTATACCTTCCGCGGCTACTACCTGGCGCCCGAGCACAACGCCCAGGTGTTCGACGCCGACGGCTTCTACTACTCCGGCGACGTGGTGCAGCAGGACGCCGACGGCTACCTGAAAGTGGTGGGGCGGGTGAAGGACGTGATCAACCGCGGCGGCGAGAAAATCGCCGCCGAGGAAATCGAGAACCTGCTGCTGCACCACCAGGCCGTGACCCACGTGGCGCTGGTGGCCATTCCCGACGAGCTGATGGGCGAGAAGAGCTGCGCCTGCGTGGTGGCCAACGACCCTGCCCTGAAACCCTCGGACCTGCGCAAATACCTGCGCGCCCAGGGCGTGGCCGACTACAAGCTGCCCGACCGCTTCCAGTTCATGGCCGAGCTGCCCTTGACCGCCGTCGGCAAGATCAACAAGAAGCAGCTGCGCGAAACCCTGCGCGCAGCCCTCGACAACGCATCCGCATAAGGCTTTACCCATGGCTATTCCAAAACTCGCCAGCTACCCCATGCCCACGGTCGCAAGCTTTCCGGCCAACAAGGTCAACTGGGCATTGGACCCGTCGCGCGCGGTGCTGCTGATTCACGACATGCAGGAATACTTCCTCGACTTTTACGGCGAGGACAGCCCGCTGGTTGCCCAGCTGGTGGCCAACGTCGTGGCCCTGCGCGCGTGGTGCCATGCCCAGGGCATCCCGGTGGTGTACACCGCGCAGCCGTCCGAGCAGAGCCCTCAGGACCGCGCGTTGCTCAACGACATGTGGGGCCCGGGCCTGACCACCGCCAGCCGCCAGGTGCAGCAGGTGGTGGCCCCGCTGCGCCCGCTGCCGCAAGACACGGTGCTGGTGAAATGGCGCTACAGCGCGTTCATTCGCTCGCCGCTGGAGCAGATGATCAAGGAAGGCGGGCGCGACCAGCTGATCATCTGTGGCGTGTACGCCCACATCGGCTGCATGGTCAGCGCCACCGAGGCGTTCATGCGTGACATCAAGCCGTTCTTCGTTGGCGATGCCTTGGCCGACTTCTCCGAGGAAGAGCACCGCATGGCGCTGCGTTACGTTGCCACCCGTTCGGGCTTCGTCACCGACGTGCAGAGCATCGTCGGCCAGCAGGGCCAGGTGCTGGACCAGGCCTGGCTGTTGGCCCAGCTGACGCCGTTCCTGGACGCCGACGACGGCGAGCCAAGTGCTGACGACAACCTGATGGACTACGGCCTGGACTCGGTGCAAGTGATGACGCTGATCGGCAACTGGCAGCGCGAGGGCCTGGACGTCAGCTTCGCTGAACTGGCCAGCAAACCCACCCTGGCCGGCTGGCTGGCAGTGCTGTCGGCCAAGCGCCAGGCCGCCTGATTTCCCTATTACCCGCCGCCCCGAGTGTGGGGCGGCTTGCCGTGAGTAGTTGCAATGGATTTTACCAATAAGTGCGTGTGGGTGACCGGCGCGGGGCAGGGCATCGGCCTGCAGGTGGCCCTGCGTTTCCAGGCAGCTGGCGCGCAGGTGATCGGTTTCGACCGCGCCTTCAATGAGCCCGAATACAGCTTCCAGACCGTGGTGCTGGACGTCACCGACCCCATCGCCGTGGAGCAGGTGTGCCAGGAAATGCTCGGCCAGCACCCGCGCATCGACGTGCTGGTGAACGGTGCCGGCGTGCTGCGCCTGGGCAATAGCGACGAGCTGTCGGTGGATGACTGGCAGGCCTGCTTCGACGTCAACGTCTCCGGGCCGTTCTACCTGTTCCGCCAGTTGGTGCCGGTGTTCAAGGCCCAGGGCCAGGGCGCGGTGGTGAGCATCGCCTCCAACGCCGCCCACGTGCCACGCCTGAACATGGCGGCCTACTGCGCCTCGAAAGCGGCCATGGTGGCGCTGAACAACTGCATTGGCCTGGAACTGGCGGCCCATGGTGTGCGCTGCAACCTGGTGTCGCCGGGCAGCACTGACACGCCGATGCTGCGCGACATGGTCGGCGGCGCCCAGGGCTTCACGCGCCTGGTGGCCGGCCTGCCCGAGCAGTACAAGCTGGGCATCCCGCTGCGCAAGATCGCCACGCCGGACGAGATCGCCAACGTGGTGCTGTTCCTGGCCTCGGACCTGGCCAGCCACGTGACCATGCAGGACCTGGTGGTGGACGGCGGCGCAACGCTGACCGCCTGACCCCAACGGCCCCATGGCTGTGGGAGCGGGTTCTACCCGCGAAAAGATCACCGCGTCATACCTGACGCTACCCGGTGCGTTTTTCGTGGGCAGAGCCCACTCCCACAGCCAGGCCGCCTTAGGGGAGCCACGCACCCACCATCGCGCCCCCCCCTCCGGCCGTGCCCTAAAGCGTTCGCTGATCGCCCTGTTGTCAATTCAGTTCCTGTCGAGTCATTAGCTCACTACCTATTCTGTTGAAGCCGCCTGCGGCCTATAACAACAAGCAAGGAGCATGACGCTCCAAGGAAGGTATTGATGCCCCACGAATCATCCCGCCGCCGTTTTCTCCAGCACTGCCTCAGCGTTTCCACCGTTGCCCTGTTGCCGCCGTTCGCCCTGGCCGATACCGCCTCGCCCACGCAGGTGACCGTGGCCCAGGGCGTGCTGCAAGGCCAGCAGCAGGCCGACGGCACCCGCGCCTGGAAGGGCGTGCCGTTCGCCCGCCCGCCCGTGGGCAAGTTGCGTTTCAAGGCGCCCCAGCCGCTGCAGGCCTGGTACGCGCCGCTCAAGGCCGAAGCCTACGGCCCGTGGGCAGTCCAGCAACCGTACCCGCCAGTGCTGCAGGACAAACCCAAGGGTGAGGAGGACTGCCTTTACTTGAACGTCTGGGCGCCCGCCAGCCCGGCGCAGCACGTGCGCCCGGTGTTGGTGTGGCTGCACGGCGGCGCCTTTGTGCTGGGCAGCGGTGGCGACCCACGTTTCGACGGCAGCGACTACGCCCGGCGCGGCGACCTGGTGTTCGTCACGGTGAATTACCGCATGGGCGGCTTTGGCTACCTGGGCGTGCACCCGGAGCCGGGCGCCGCCAACCTCGGCCTGCAGGACCAGATTGCCGCACTGCGCTGGGTACGCGAGAACATCAGCGCCTTCGGCGGCGACCCGCACAACGTGACGGTGATGGGCGAATCGGCCGGTGCCATGTCCATCGGCTGCCTGCTGGGAGCGCCGGCGGCCAAGGGCCTGTTCGCCCGCGCGATCATCCAGAGCGGTGGCGCGCGGCCGCTGTTCCAGGCCGAGGAGGCGGCACAGGTGCTGCAGCAGGTACTGCAGGTGGGGGGCGTGGATGCTGCGCAGTTGCAGCAGATGCCGGTGGCCGAGTTGAACAACCTGTTCATCAAGGTGGCGGCGCAGTCCAATACGCCGCTGCTGGGCGGCGAGGCCTACCACCCGGCGGTGGATGGCAGCTTGCTGCCGGGGCACCCGCTGGACCACCTCAACCCGGTGCCGACGCTGATTGGCCACTGCCGTGACGAAAGCGGGCTGTTCGTCGCCGGCCAGGCGGTGAACCTGCTGGAAGGCCTGCCGGCGCGGGTGCGGGCCAAGGTCGGCGACGCCACCTGGGCGCAGGTGCAGCGCACCTACCAGCAGACCACGGCGGCCGAGGGCGACTGGCAGCGCGAATTGTTCAGCGACATCTTCGTCGGCGTGCCGGCGTTACGCCTGGCCGACCGCCTGGCCGCCGCTGGTGCGCCGGTGTGGGCCTACCGTTTCGACTATGCCAACGCCGGGCCCTACGGGCCGTGCCACGGCAGCGATATTCCCTACACGTTCGGGCTGGGCCAGCCGGGCAAGGGCCGCGGCAGTTTCACCGCGGCCGAACAGGTGCTGTCCGAGCAGATGCGCGACAGCTTCATCGCCTTCGCCCATACCGGCAACCCGCAGACCCGGGCGCTGCCCACCTGGCCACGGCATGAGCCGCAGGCGCTGGCCTACCTGCGCTTCGACACCCCGGTAAGCGTGGCCCGCGACTACCTCGGCGCCGAACGCCGTGCCGTATGGGAAACGGTCGCCGTAGCAGCCCTGTAGCAACTGTCTTTGTGGGAGCTGGCTTGCCAGCGAGTTTTTAGGGCCGCAACAGCTCGCTGGCAAGCCAGCTCCCACAACAACCGGGTACGTCCAGGGGCCGCGGCCGCTGCTACGCTGTTGTGTGATCCCTGGCTATTTGGCTATGATGCCGCCTCGGAGATGGCATTCCTCCTTGAACCGCCGCGCTGGCCGCAGCTGATGATGCCTACAGACACCTGATCACAGGGGCTGTAGGCGTACGCGCAACAAATCCCCTTCTGGTCAGGCACCTTCTTTTCTTTGTGGCTGACCCTTCATGTCAAGATTCAAGCGTTTCGAACAGATCGAGCTGTTGCCGTACCTGGCCAAGTGGCTGCTGCTGGCGGGCCTGGTGGCCGTGCTGGCGGGTAGTGCCTCGGCGTTTTTCCTGTTTGCCCTGGACTACGTCACCGCTACCCGTGAAAGCCACCGCTGGCTGATCGCGCTGCTGCCCGTGGCAGGCTTTGCCGTGGGCTGGGTCTACTACCGGTTGGGCAAGTCGGTGGAGGCGGGCAACAACCTGCTGATCGACGAAATCCATGACCCGAAAAACGTCGTGCCGTTGCGCATGGTGCCGCTGGTGCTGGGCGGCACCCTGGTGTCGCACCTGTTCGGCGCCTCGGTAGGCCGCGAGGGCACGGCGGTGCAGATGGGCGGCGCGCTGGCCGACCAGCTCACGCACCTGCTGCGCCTGCGCCGTGAAGACCGGCGCATCATCCTGATGGCCGGCATCGCCGCAGGGTTTGCCTCGGTGTTCGGCACGCCGCTGGCGGGCGCGGTGTTCGGGCTGGAGGTGCTGGCCATCGGGCGCATGCGCTACGACGCGTTGTTCCCGTGCATGGTGGCAGCCATCGTCGCCGACCAGGTCGGCCTGCTGTGGGGCGTGCACCACGTGCACTACGCCATCGGCGAGATCGTCCCGGTGGGCGCCTGGAGCCTGGTGGCGGTGCTGATTGCCGGCGTGGTGTTCGGCCTGGCTGGCCTGCTGTTTGCCACCGCCACCCACCGCCTGGGGGCGCTGGTGAAACGCCTGATCGCCTACCCGCCGCTGCGGCCGTTCGCCGGCGGTATCGTCATCGCCCTGGCAGTGTGGGCGCTGGGCGCCTATGACTACATCGGCCTGGGCATTCCCGGTATCGTCCAGGCGTTCCAGGTGCCGGTGGCGCCGTGGGACTGGGCCGGCAAGCTGGTGTTCACCGTGGCCTCGCTGGGCGCAGGCTTCAAGGGCGGCGAAGTGACGCCGCTGTTCTACATCGGCGCCACCCTGGGCAATGCCTTGGCGCCGCTGGTGCACCTGCCGTTCGCGATGCTGGCGGGCATCGGCTTCGTCGCCGTGTTCGCTGGCGCCGCCAACACGCCGCTGGCAACCATCATCATGGCCATGGAGCTGTTCGGCGCCGACATCGGCCCGCTGGCGGCGGTGGCGTGCGTCGCCAGTTACCTGGTGTCGGGGCACACGGGTATCTACAAGGCCCAGCGGGTGGAGCACCGCAAGGGCGCGTGAACCTGAACGTGGGGCAAACGTGACGCGGGTTTTACGCCGCTGAAACAATTGCTTACCTATACTGCGAAGCGCCGACTTTTACCGCCGGAACTCGCCCCATGAACAACGTACTGCGTCACTACATTCCGGCGTCGACCCTTCGGCTGCTGCCCAACCGCTGGGACCTGATGGCCCTGCCGCTGGTGGTGGGCTTCCTGCTGTTCTTCTCCATTGGTGCCCACCAGACGTGGGCGCCGATCTCCACCCTGCAATCCCAGGCCATTTCCCTGGACCCCGCCGACCTGCCCGAATACGCCGTGCGCACCACGTTACGCATGCTCGCGGCCATGGCCGCTTCGCTGGTGTTCACGCTGGTCTACGGCACCCTGGCGGCCAAGAGCCGGCGCGCGGAAAAGCTGCTGGTGCCGGTGCTGGACATCCTGCAATCGGTGCCGGTGCTGGGATATATCTCGTTCACCGTGACCTTCTTCCTGCTGCTGTTTCCCGGGCGGGTGCTGGGCGCTGAATGCGCGGCCATCTTCGCCATATTCACCAGCCAGGCGTGGAACATGACCTTCAGCTTCTACCAGTCGCTGCGCATGGTGCCCCACGACCTGGCGGAGGTGGCCAGCAACCTGCAGCTGTCGGCCTGGCAGCGCTTCTGGAAGTTGGACGTGCCATTCGCCATCCCGGGCCTGGTGTGGAACATGATGATGAGCATGTCCGGTGGCTGGTTCTTCGTGGTGGCGTCCGAGGCGATCACCGTGGGCGACAAGACCATCACCCTGCCGGGCGTGGGCGCGTACCTGGCCACCGCCATCCTGCAGCAGGACTTGAAGGCGGTGGGTTATGTGATTTTGGCCATGGTGGTGGTGATTCTGCTGTACGACCAGTTCCTGTTCCGCCCGCTGGTGGCCTGGGCCGACAAGTTCCGCATGGAAAACACCGCCTCGCAGGCAGGCGCGCCGGAGTCCTGGGTGCTCAACCTGATCCAGCGCACCCGCCTGGTACAACGCATGCTGCGGCCTATCACCCGCACCATCGGCCGCCTGGGCAACCGCCGCTTCAGCCTGCCGCGCCGCCACCGCCGCGCCGGCGCCAACCCGGCGGCGTCGCGGCTGGTGGACTGGGTGTGGAACCTGGCCATTGGCGCGCTGACCCTGTATGCGCTGTGGCACATCGTCGAGTACGTGGGCAGCGAAGTGGGCGTGGACGAGTGCCTGCATGTGCTGGGCCTGGGCCTCATCACCCTGCTGCGCGTGGTGCTGTTGATTGCCGTGGCGTCGCTGGTCTGGGTGCCGCTGGGGGTGATGATCGGCCTGCGGCCCAAGTGGGCAGAGAAGGTGCAGCCGCTGGCGCAATTCCTGGCAGCGTTCCCGGCCAACCTGCTGTTCCCGGTGTTCGTCATCGTCATCCTGCGGTACCAGCTGAACCCGGACGTGTGGCTGAGCCCGCTGATTGTGCTGGGTACGCAGTGGTACATCCTGTTCAACGTGATCGCCGGGGCCAGTGCCTTCCCCAATGATTTTCGCGAGGCGGCGGCGAACTTCCGCATCCGTGGCTGGCAGTGGTGGCGCACGGTGATGCTGCCGGGCATTTTCCCGTACTACGTCACTGGCGCCATCACTGCATCCGGCGGTGCCTGGAACGCCAGCATCGTCTCCGAGTTCGTCGCCTGGGGCCAGGACAAGGTCGTGGCACACGGGTTGGGCGCCTATATCGCGCAGACCACGGCAGACGGCGACTTCCCCAAGATAACCCTGGGGGTGGTGGTGATGTCGCTGTTCGTGGTGCTGTTCAACCGGGTGGTGTGGCGCCCGATGTACGCCATGGCTGAAAACAAGCTGCGCATGAATTGAATGGGGAACCGCAGATGAATACCTTGAACCAGCACCCGGGCAATACCGCGCAGATTTTCTCGCTGAGCAACGTCAGCCGTGGTTTCGGCAAGGGCAAGGAGACGCTGCAAGTGCTCAGTGACGTCGACCTGACCCTGCGCGAAGGCGAGATCGTCGGCCTGCTGGGGCGTTCCGGCTCGGGCAAGTCGACCTTGCTGCGCATCATCGCCGGGCTCATCGAGCCCAGCTCGGGCGAGGTGCTGTACCGCGGCCAGCCACTGGCCGGCCCGGCCGAGGGCGTGGCCATGGTGTTCCAGACCTTCGCGCTGTTCCCTTGGCTGACGGTGCTGGAGAACGTCGAGGCCGGCCTGCATGCGCTGAAAGTGCCGCGCAAGGAAGCCCGCCAACGGGCCCTGGCGGCCATCGACCTGATTGGCCTGGACGGTTTCGAAAACGCCTACCCGCGCGAGCTGTCCGGCGGCATGCGCCAGCGCGTGGGCTTTGCCCGGGGGTTGGTGGTGAACCCGACGCTGCTGCTGATGGACGAGCCGTTCTCGGCGCTGGACGTGCTGACGGCGGAAACCCTGCGCACCGACCTGCTGGATCTGTGGAGCGACAAGCAGCTGCCGATCAAATCCATTCTGATCGTCACCCACAACATCGAGGAGGCGGTGCTGATGTGCGACCGCATTCTGGTGCTGTCATCCAACCCGGGCCGTGTGGTGGCGCAGATTCGCGTGCCGTTCGCGCACCCGCGCAATCGCCTGGACCCCACCTTCCGCAACATGATCGACGACATCTACGCGCTGATGACCGACCGCCGCAGCGCCGACGCCAGCAAGGGCAGGGCCGAGCTTAAAGTCGGCAGCCCGTTGCCCGACGTATCCACCAACCTCATGGCCGGCCTGATGGAAGCCCTGGCCGCCGAGCCGTACCACGGCCACGCCGGCATGCCGATGGTGGCCGAGCGTCTGCTGCTGGAAGTGGACGATCTGTTCCCGGTGGCGGAAATGCTCGAACACCTGGGCTTCGCGGAGCTCAAGGGCGCCGACATCACCCTGACCGAACCGGGCAAGCTGTTCGCCGACTTCGGCACCCAGGAGCGCAAGACCCTGTTCGCCGAACACCTGGTGCGCAACGTGCCGCTGGCGGCGCGCATCCGCCTGATCCTGCAGGAACGCCGCGGCCACCGCGCGCCGCGCGTGCGCTTCGAGCAGGAGCTGGAAGATTCGCTGACCGAAGCGTTCGTGGAACAGACCCTGGAAAGCGTGATCACCTGGGGGCGGTACGCGGAGATCTTCTCCTACGACGACCATACCGAAACGTTCAGCCTTGAGGATGTGGAAGGGGAGAGCTGACGCCGGGACGCGGCCTGCGGCCGCTGCTACAGGCAGACGATTCCCAGACCCATGTAGGAAATATCTCCTTCGCCGAAAACTAGCGGTTACGCGTGGCGTCAGATGTTACGTGGTAGTTGTTCGAGGGTAGAACCGGCTCCCACAAGGGAGCCGCGTAGCAGCAACTGTCTGTTGGGCACCTGTAGGAGCGGGCTGTGCCCGCGAAGCAGGCGCCGCAGTATTTCGGGCCCTGCGCGGTGAGGCCTTCGCGGCCAAGGACCGCTCCTACAGGGGGCCATGTTGACCCTGAACGTTTGTCTGAAACCCGATGACGTAGCAGCAACTGTCTTGTGGGAGCGGGCTTGCCAGCGAGCTTTTATGGCCCCAACAGCTCGCTGGCAAGCCAGCTCCCACAGTGGGTACCCTGACGACGTAGCAGCTCCCACAGTGGGTACCCTGACGACGTAGCAGCTGCCGCAGGCTGCGTCCGGGCCCGAGCGCGTTCGCCCGGGCACACCGCGGCGCCCTGGACGCGGCCTTCGGCCGCTGCTACAGGTAATTGGGAGGCCATACCCGACCACCGGACTCAAGCTTGTCGAACGCATGTCGATACGATCACATCCCCATCCGTTCAGAGGCATGTCGTGAGTCTCATCTCCCCCCTGGATCGCCCCGCCAGCCGTGTGCAAACCGCCCCAGCCGCGCCGCCCGAACCCGAGCACGCGATCATCGAATGGCTGCTGCACGACGACCAGGTGATGCGCGAATGCTTCCGCCACGCCGTGGCGATTCTCAAGACGGTGCTGGGCACCGCCTACAGCGCGGTGATTTTGCTGGACGCCGAGCACCAGCATTACCGCGCCGAGGCCGGCGTGGTGCTGGACAGTATTCCGCGCGGGCGCTCGCTGGCCGACCACGTGGTGCGCCAGCAGGATGTGTTCGTGGTCGAGGACGCGCGCGCGGATGCCCGCTACGCCGAGTGCCAGCTGGTGAGCGCGGCGCCCTTCGTGCGCTTCTACGCTGCCATTCCCCTGCGCGCGCCCGGTGGTGAGCTGGTGGGCGCGCTGTGCGCCATGGACCCGCAGCCGGGCGAGTTGGACGAGCCGCGCCGTGAGGTGTTCCGGCACTTGCGCGCGATGATCGAGAACGACCTGACCCTGCGCACGGCCACCGCCATCGACCCGCTGACCCAGCTGTTCAACCGCCGCTTCATGCTTGAAAGCATCCAGCGCAAATGGCAGGAGACCCCGGCGGGGCAGCCGCTGGCTGCGGTGATGGTGGATATCGATTACTTCAAGCAGTACAACGACACCTACGGCCACCTGGCCGGCGACGAATGCCTGCGGCAGGTGGCGGCGGTGATCCAGGCGGTGGCCGACACGCACCACCTGATCGCCGGGCGCCTGGGCGGCGAGGAGTTCGGCCTGCTCGCCAGCGGTGCGGCGCCGGGCGCGCTGAAGGGCGCGCTGGAAGCGTTGCGCCATGGTATCCAGGCGCTGGGCATCGAGCACAAGCGCTCAAACTTCGGCCAGGTCACGGTCAGCATCGGCGCCGCCTTCGCCACCCCGGGCAGCCTGCCCAAGGACAGCTTCAACGTCGCCGACCAGGCCCTGTACCAGGCCAAGGCCCAGGGCCGCAATCAGGTGGTCATGGGCTAGCGTCGCGCTCGCGCACCAGCGCTTCCAGGGTCAGGCGGTTCTGTGACAGCAGCGTGTCGCGCACGGTTTCCATGCGCGCCCGGTCGATGGTGTCCCAGTTCAGCGCCCGCAGCACCGGCCGGCGCAGCACGCGGAAGGCCATACCCTGGCTGTTGAAGGCCATCGCCCGAATGATGGTCACCTCGTCGTCGGCGCTGCGGCCGGTCAGGCGGCCAAGGATGCCGCGGGTCACCGCGCTCAGGCGCTGGTTGAAGCCCTGGTTCATCATCTCGAACGCCGCCGGCGGCCCGAGTCCTGCCTGTTCGCGGGCCATGAAGCGGCGCCAGTCGCTGCTTTGCGGGGTGTCGTGGATGAAACTGACGAAGCCGCCCAGCACCTGCAGGTAGGCATCGATCAAGGCCGCGTCGCTGGCATCGGCGTCTTCCAGTAGCACCTCGGCATGGGTGACCACGCCGCTCAACTGCTCCCAGATGTGCGTGAGAATGTGGTCCACGCACGCCACATACACGCCTTCCTTATTGTCGAAGTAGTACTGCAGCGCGGGGGCGTTGACCCCGGCGGCGGTGGCGATGTCGCGGGTCGAGGCGCCGTCGAAACCGCGTTCGGCGAACAGCCCGAGGGCGGCCTCGATGATGCGCGAGCGGGTCTCTTCGCCGCGCTGGTAGCCGCCTTCCTTCGCGGGTCGATGTCGTGCCATGTCGAAGTGCCTGTAGTGAGTCAGGTGCAAAATATATCACTTGACATAAATTCGCCACCGTCACATTTTGTACCAACTGGAATATTTTGGAGCCCCCGGCATGTCCGTCGATCGTCCTCTCGGTCCGCAAGAGCGTCTTTCCCCCGTGGCCGAAGACCCCAAGGAGCCCCAGCGCGCCGGCCCGCGCAAGGTGCTGATGGGCCTGGGGCTGCTGGTGGTGCTGGCCGCCCTGGTGTGGGGCGGCTATTGGTGGCTGCACGGGCGCTTCATCGAAAGCACCGATGACGCCTACCTGGCCGCCGACAGCATGACCGTGGCGCCGAAAGTGGGCGGCTACGTGACCGAGGTGCTGGTGGCCGACAACCAGACCGTCGACGTGGGCCAGCCGCTGGTGCGCCTGGACGCGCGCAAATACCAGGCCGCGCTGGACGAGGCGCTGGCCACCGTGGCCTCGCGCGAGGCTGACGTTGCCAAGGCCCAGGCCGACCTGGTGCAGCAGGACGCCAGCATCGCCCAGGCCCGTGCCGAATTGGCCGGGGCGGGCGCCGACACCCAGCACGCCCGCGCCGAGGTGAACCGCTACGCGCCGCTGGCCAAGTCCGGCGCCGAGACCGAAGAACGCCTGGCCGAGCTGACCAACAAACTGGCCCAGGCCAGCACCAGCCAGGCCGCCCGCCAGGCAGCGCTGGAGTCGGCGCAGACGCGCACCGGCATCCTCAAGGCGCAGCTGCAGCAGGCCCGCGCGCAGCTGGTGGTGGCCCAGGCCAGCGCCCGCCAGTCGCAGCTGGACCTGGACGACACCACCGTGGTCAGCACCCTGGCCGGCCGCGTGGCCGACCGCAGCGTGCGGGTAGGGCAGTTCACCCAGCCGGGCACGCGGTTGCTCACCGTGGTGCCGGTGCAGGCGCTGTACCTGACCGCCAACTTCAAGGAAACCCAGATCGGCGACATGCGCCCCGGGCAGAAGGTTACCGTGCACGTGGACGCGCTGCCGGGCCAGGACCTGGCCGGGCATATCGACAGCCTGTCGCCGGGCACCGGTTCGCAGTTCGCCTTGTTGCCGTCGCAGAACGCCACCGGCAACTTCACCAAGATCGTCCAGCGGGTGCCGGTGCGCATCCAGATGGACGTGCCCGATGACGTGCGCAAGGTGCTGGTGCCAGGCCTGTCGGTAACCGTCGACGTGGACGTGCGCACCCATGGCTGAGGTGCTGACAGCACCGGCTGCCGCGCCGCGCGAAGCCAACGCCTCGCTCAGTGACTGGGTGGCCGTGGCCGCCGGCTCGCTGGGCGCGCTGCTGGCGACGCTGGACATCTCCATCACCAACTCGGCGCTGCCGCAGATCCAGGGCCAGATCGGCGCCTCGGGCACCGAAGGCACGTGGATCTCAACCGGCTACCTGATGTCCGAGATCGTCATGATCCCGCTGGCCGCCTGGCTGACCCGGGTGTTCGGCCTGCGTCGCTTCCTGATGGGCAACGCCATCATCTTCACCCTGTTTTCCATGTACTGCGGCCTGTCCACCAGCCTCCTGGGCATGGTGCTGGGGCGCATCGGCCAGGGTTTTGCCGGCGGCGCGATGATTCCCACGGCGCAGACCATCATCCGTACCCGGCTGCCCAAGCACCAGATGTCGGCGGGCATGGCCATCTTCGGCCTGACCGTGCTGCTGGGGCCGCTGATGGGCCCGGTGGTGGGCGGTTGGCTCACCGAAAACGCCAGCTGGCGCTGGTGCTTCTTCCTCAACCTGCCCATCAGCCTGGCGTTGGTGGCGCTGCTGTGGAGCGGCCTGCGCCCGGAAAAGGCCGACCTGCAGCAGTTCATCAAGGCCGACTGGGTCGGCATTCTGGGCCTGGCATTGGGCTTGAGCACCCTGACCGTGGTGCTGGAGGAGGGCCAGCGCGAGCACTGGTTCGAGTCGCACATGATCGTGTGGCTGAGCCTGCTGTCGTTGTTCGGGTTCTTCCTGGTGGCGGTGGGGCAGGTGAGCGCGAAACGGCCTATCGTGCGGCTGAGCCTGCTGCGCAACCCGCGCTACGCCAGCGTCATCCTCATCGTCTCGACGGTGGGCGCGGCGATCTACAGCATCTCTTACCTGCTGCCGCAGTTTCTCGGCACCGTCGCCGGCTACAACGCCCAGCAGGCGGGTTCGATCATGCTGCTGTCGGGGCTGCCGGCGTTCCTGTTGATGCCGGTGCTGCCGGCGCTGCTGCAACGCTATGACAGCCGCTGGCTGGTGAGCATCGGCTTGGTGATGTTCGCCATCAGCTGCGCCATGGACGTCGGCCTCACGGCGCTCAGCGTGGGGCATGATTTCTACGGCTCGCAGCTGCTGCGCGGCTTTGCGCAGATTCTGGCGATGATGCCGCTGAACCAGGCGTCCATGGCGGCGGTGGAAACTCACGAGGCCGGGGATGCGGCGGGGCTGTACAACATGTCGCGCAACCTGGGGGGCTCTATCGGCTTGGCGCTGATGGGGGTGATGATTGACCGGCGCAATACCTACCACGACGACGTCATCCGCGAGTCGCTGACCGCCAACAGCACCCAGGGCCAGGACTACATGGCCGGCCAGACGGCCTCCTTCCTGGCGCAGACCGGCGACCAGGCGCTGGCGCAGCTCAAGGCCTCGGCGCAGCTGGCCAGCAACATTGCCACCCAGGCCACGGTGATGACCTTCAACGAATGCTTCTACCTGCTGGGCATCGCCTTGGTGGTCTGCGTGCCCTTGGCGTTTCTTCTGAAAAAACCGGCGAGCCATCCATGAGCTACAGCGGCATGATCGACAAAACCCTGATTTCAGCCCTGGTGCTGGGCCTGCTGGCCGGCTGCACCGTGGGCCCCGATTACCACGGCGCGCCCACGGTTGGCGACAAGACCCTGGCCGCCGGCAAGCTGCCCCACGCCGATGCCAGCGCCGCCAGCGCGCCCGCTGCCGCCGACTGGTGGCGCGGCCTGGGCGACCCGCAGCTGGACGCGCTGGTGGAAGCCGCGCTGAAAGACAGCCCCGACATTGCCTCGGCCGAGGCCCGCCTGCGCGAGTCGCGCGCAGGCCTGCACAGCCAGCAGGCCGACGCCATGCCCAAGCTCAGCGCCAACGCCACCAGCCTGCGCATGCGCTCGCCGGACCTGTCGTCGCTGACCGGCACCGACGCGGGCGGTGGCGGGCGTGGCCCGGTGCAGTTCTACCTCGCCGACTTCGACGCCAGCTGGGAGGTGGACCTGTTCGGCGGCACCCGCCGCGCCATCGAGGCGGCGTCCGCCAGCGCCGGGGCCTCGGTGGCCGACCTCGCCGACGCCCAGGTGCAATTGGCCGCCGAGGTGGTGCAGGCCTATGTCGACCTGCGCGACCGCCAGGCGCGCCTGGCCGTGGTGGACGCCACCGCCGACCTGGAAAGCCAGGTGCTCGACCTCACCCAGCAGCGCCGCGCCCGGGGCGTGGCCTCGCAGCTGCAACTGGAACAGGTGACCACCCAGCTGCAGACCATCCAGGCCCAGCGCTTGCCGTTGCAGGCGCAGATCGTCGAGTCGCTGGATGAGCTGGCGGTGCTGTGCGGCCAGGAACCGGGCCAGCTGGACGCCCAGTTGGGCCAGCCCAAGGACCTGCCCAAGGTGCCGGCGCAGGTGCCGGTGGCCGACCCTGCGGCCATGCTCAAGGCGCGCCCGGACATCCGCGCTGCCGAGCGCCAGTTGGCCTCGGCCAACGCGCAAATCGGCGAGAAAAAGGCCGACTGGTTCCCCAAGCTGTCGCTGATGGGTGACCTGGGCTTCAGCGCCGCCGAGCCTTCGCACTTGTTGCGCAAGGACAACGGCACCTGGCTGCTGCTGCCGCGCCTGACCTGGAACGCCTTGGACTTCGGCCGCGTGGCCGCCAGCGTCGACAGCGCCACCGCCGGCCGCGACGAGGCCCAGGCGCATTACCGCAGCGTGGTGCTGCAAGCCCTGAAAGACGCCGACACCGCCTTGGCGCGCTACGGCCACCAGCGCCAGAACGTGATGCTGTTGCGTGATATCGAGGCCTCTTCGGGCCGTGCCGCGGGGCTTACGCGTGAGCGCTACAACGCCGGCACCGCCAGCACCCTCGACTGGCTGGACGCCGAACGTACGCGCTTTGATGCGCAGCAGAACCGGATCAGCGGCGATACCCAGCTGCTGAAGGATTTTGCGGCGTTGCACAAGGCGTTGGGGCTGGGGGGGCGGGTGGGCCGGGGTTTGGGGGGCGGGGGCTCCCCTGTGTGTTTTTAGGGCCCCAACAGCTCGCGGGCAAGCCAGCTCCCACAGTCGGTAGGCTGCCGCAGGCTGCGTCCGGTACACCCACGGGACATTTACCTGCCACACAGGTATTCTTCCACCCCATGATCACCCACTTCCTCATCTTCCTCAGTACCCTGTTCGCCATGGAGGCCGTTGGCACCCTGGCGCACAAGTACATCATGCACGGCCCCGGCTGGTGGCTGCACCGCTCCCATCACGAGGCGCAGCTGGGCGCGCTGGAGCACAACGACGTGTTCCTGCTGGTGCTGGCGCTGGTCGCGGTGTGCCTGATGGTAGTGGGCAGCGCCACGGTGCAGTGCATCGGCGCCGGGGTGGCGGGGTATGGGCTGGTCTACGTGTTCTTCCACGACGGCATCGTCCACCGCCACTGGCCGGTGCGCCCCAGCCCGCGGCATCCGTATCTGCAGCGCCTGTACCAGGCCCACCTGATGCACCACAAGGTCAAGGGCCGGCACCACAGCGTGTCGTTCGGCTTCCTCTACGCGCCGCCCATCGACAGGCTGGAAGCACAGCTGCGCGACCGCCCCGTAGCCGCTGCCGAAGGCTGCGCTGGCCCTGCGCAACAACGCTGACTTCAGCTGTTGTGCATCACCTGCGCCGTCATCCGCGCCAGGTCATCCACCGCCATACCCCCTTGCTCGCGGGCGCGATGCAACACATACCCGAGCCGCGGCACCGCCGGCATGCCGGCCATCACCCGAAGCTGCGCGGGCAGGCCCACGCGGGTGCGCAACGTTACCCCCAGCCCGGCGCTCACCGCTGCCCACAAGCCCGCCACGCTAGGGCTGGTGAGCGCTATGCGCCAGGCGATGCCGGCGGCGTCCAGCGCCTGAATGGCAGCGCTGCGCAACACACATGGCGCCTCGAACAGCACCAGCGGCAAGGGCTCGTGGATGGGCGCCTGCTCACTGCGGCCTATCCACTGCATCGGCGTGTCGCCCAGCCGCGTGGCCCACGGCGTCAGGGCGCCGGTGTCCCAGGTCAGCGCCAGGTCCAGGCGCGCGCTTTCAATCAGCGGTAGCAGCTCGGCGCTACGCCCCACCCGCACCTCCAGGTTGATACGCGGGTACACGCTGGTGAAGCGCTGCAACAGCTCGCTGAGCAAGTGCTCGCCAAAATCCTCCTGCACTCCCAGGCGCAGCGTGCCCTGCGCCTGGGTGCCGTGCAGGTGGCCAAAAATCTCGTCATTGAGCGCCAGCAACCGCCGCGCGTGGCTGAGCAGCAACTCCCCCAGCGGTGTCAGCACCAGCCCGCGCCCCGAGCGCACCAGCAGCGGTGCGCCCACCTGGTCTTCAAGCTTCTTCAACTGCGCGCTCACCGCCGAGGTAGAGCGCCCCAGGCGCTCGGCGGCCTTGGCGAAACCGTCCAGCTCGACGCCGGTGACGAAAGTCCGCAACACGTCGAGGTCGAAGGCCGGCAGGCGCATGTTGATATTCCTGAAAAAGTGGATTGGTTGTTCTGGTTTATCTGATATTCGGAAGTATCGTCCCTTGCTAGCCTGCTGGACGTCAACCGCCCAACAAGGATTTCAACCATGCCGTTCGTGCGTATCTCCCTGCTGCAGGGCCGCTCCCCGGAGTACCTGCAGGCGCTGTCCACCGGTATCCACCAGGCCATGGTCGACACCTTCGACGTGCCGCCCAGCGACCGCTTCCAGCTGATCCACCAGCACGCCCCGGGCGAATTGCTGTTTGACCGCGACTACCTGGCCGGCCCGCGCAGCGACGCCTTTGTGCTCATCGCCATCACCGCCGGCAAGCCGCGCAGCGATGGTACGCGCCGGGCGTTTTACCAGACGTTGGTGCGGCGGTTACAGCATGCGGTGGATTTGGACCCTGAGGATGTGATGGTGGTGATCACTACTACGGCGGCGCAGGAATGGTCGTTTGGGGGTGGGCGGATGAATGGGGAAGGGGTGCAATCATGATTGCCATGCAGTATGAATTTGCCTTTCCTGCGGGGCATGACATGGCGGCCATTGCCCAGCGCGTGGCGGACAAGGGGCATTTGTTCGATGACTGGCCAGGTTTGGTGTTCAAGGCGTTCCTGGTGGCCAGCGAGCAGGATGCCGAGCTGGCTGGCAGCGGCAATGCCTATGCGCCGTTCTACCTGTGGGCGGATGCCGGGGCCATGGCAGATTTTCTCGCCAGCGCGGGGTTTGCAGGGGTGAGTGGGGCGTTTGGGCGGCCGCTTGTGAATACCTGGGTGCCTGTATTCCAAGGTCGCAAGGCGACGTTGGCGCATGCCGCGTTCGTAACCCGGCAGAAGGTCGTGATTGAGCGTGGGAGGGATTTGTCAGCGGTGTGGCAGGCTGAGCGTGAAGCGGCTGAGGGGTGGCTGGTGGATTCGTCGGTGGAGGCGGTAGTGGTGGGGGTTGATGCTTCGCGGTGGGAGGTGGTACGGGTGATGTTTCATCGGCGGCCGGCGCTGATGCCGGCTGATGGGGGTGTGCAGCAATATCGGTTGCTGCACCTGTCGCAGCCAGGCTGACTGCTGCTTTTGCTCTGGCTTTTGCTCTGGCTTTTGATTTGCTGTTGATCTGGCTTGTGATCTTGATTGTATGCCCCGTAAAGCGCCCGGGCCGACTGGAGGCGTCGATCAACGGGCTGCCCGAAGGGCCGAGGCCGCAGGCCGAAGAGACGGTAACCCGCAGGCTTCTATAGCGGGTGCCGTCTGCCCGTTGAGCGGCGCCGGAAGGAGGGGACCCGTAGCGCAGCGGAGGGCCCAAGCAGGGGCAAGCGTTTTTTGCTTACTTTTTTTGGCGTCTGAAAAAAGTGAGTCGGCGTAAGGCCGAAAAGGTGAGTGTGCATCACCCGTAGTAATGAATATGTTCGCGGATTCTGTATCCCGCTTCGGCGATTTCGAACATATCCATTTTCGCGGGGCCATCAAGCGCCAGCCGATGTGTCTGCTGCGCCTATGAAACCGCGCGCCGCCCGCGCGGCGCTTCGCGGCCACGGGCCGCTCCTACAGGTCTGTTTCCAGCGTGCCGTTCCAGTGGCATCTCCTGGGACCGCTCGGTTTGTCCGGCAACGAATGGGTGTGGCCTTCCGGTGACTAGCGAACACTCATAAAAAACCCGGCATTCGCCGGGTTTTTTCGTCAAGGGCGTGGGCCGCCTTCGCCTTCATGGTGGAAGTGCTCAGGGCCATGGCCTGGGCCTGGGCCGCCGTGCATCGGCGCTGGCGCCGGGCCGCCGTGATCGTGGTGGTGGCCACCGTGGTCATGCTCCAGCAGGTTGGAAACGGCCACGCCCAGCACGCCACCGGCTACACCACCGATGACCGCGCCCTGGGTGCCGCCAACCTGATTGCCGACGACCGCGCCACCGGCGGCACCGACCACGGCGCCAACGACGTCGTTGGCCATGGCGGCGGTGCTGCAGAGGCTCAGGGAAAGTACCAGGGCGGAAAGAATGCGCATTTCAATAACTCGTTGAAAAGAGGTGCAATTCTGCGAACCCACTAGTTAGATAGCAAGCTAATCAAGGTATCGGGAATGCTACAAATACTGGCGAGGCCTCAAGGCCGGGCGTTGCCACGGGGCTGCGGCGCGTCGAGCAGATGGGCGGCCAGAATGTTGTTGAGGAAGCGGAACTGGTCGTTCAGGCCCACCACCTCGTTGCTGAAGTGCTGGCTGGCCTGGGGCATCAGCACCGAATCGAAACCGTTGTTGGTGATCAATTGCAGCGGTGCCTTCAGCGACACCACGTCCTGCACGTAGTAATTCTTGCCGAAGCGGGGGAAGCGGACATTCAGGGTGACAGGTCGGATCATGGGGCAGTCTCCGGGGCAGAAGGAATCATCAACAGGGTCGATGTTCGTTGCGACGAGCTTCGAACGCACGCGGGTGAAACTCAAGTGAACGTTTGTGCATGTAGAAGCTGGTAGCTATTGGCTACTAATGGCGGCGCGCGCCATGTCCACGGCCGGGAGGACGAGCAGGTGCAGGGTGACGGCGGTCAATGCCAGGCAGGTGAGCAGATGGATAAGCATGGGGCGGTCCCTCCCGATACGTGGTGTATGCAGGGAATGTTACGCCGCTGGGGGAAAGGCGGAAGACAACGCGTGCGATGGTGGTTATCGATGGAATTGATGGTGGCGGGTGACCCGGCCTGGGGGCGCCCGGGGCCACCAAACCACCGCCCGCCCCCCCCCCCGCCAAAAAAAA
>NZ_JBWCAM010000024.1:39936-56044 GCF_056175065.1 Pseudomonas sp. JC1203 | reverse complement strand
TAGCGTGGTATTTGGTGGGGGGGGGCGCCCCGGCCGGGGGCCGCGCCTGCACCTGTAGCAGCGGCCCCAGGCCGCGTCCGAAACTTACTGCACCACCCGATAACACGGCACATACGCCGCGCCGCCAGGCAGCTTCATGCGGTGCTGTTCGACGAAGGCGTTCAGCAGCTTGTCCAGCGGTTGCATGATGGCCGCGTCACCGTGGATCTCGTACGGGCCGTGCTGCTCGATCAGGCGTATGCCCTTGTCCTTGACGTTGCCGGCGACGATGCCGGAGAACGCCCGGCGCAGGTTGGCCGCCAGTTCGTGGGGTGGCAAGGCGCGGCTCAGCTGCAGGCTGGCCATGTTCGCGTGGGTGGGGTCGAAGGGGCGCTGGAAACCTTCCTCTATCTTCAGCAGCCAGTTGAAGTGGAAGGCGTCGTTGCGCTCGCGGCGGAACAGCTTCACGTCCTTCAGGCCCTGGGTCATCTGCCGCGCCACTTCGGCCGGGTCGTCGATGATGATCTGGTAGTGGCGCTGGGCGGCCTCGCCCAGGGTGGCGCCGACGAAGGCGTGCAGCTGCTCCAGGTACGGCGCCGCGCTTTTCGGCCCGGTGAGTACCACGGGGAAGGGCAGGCCGGCGTTGTCCGGGTGCATCAGGATGCCCAACAGGTAGAGGAACTCCTCGGCCGTGCCGGCGCCGCCCGGGAAAATGATGATGCCGTGGCCCACGCGCACAAAGGCTTCCAGGCGCTTCTCGATGTCGGGCAGGATCACCAGCTCGTTGACGATGGGGTTCGGCGCCTCGGCGGCGATGATGCCCGGCTCGGTGAGGCCCAGGTAGCGGCCGCCGCTCATGCGCTGCTTGGCATGGGCGATGGTGGCGCCCTTCATCGGGCCTTTCATCACGCCCGGGCCGCAGCCGGTGCAGATGTCGAGTTTGCGCAGGCCCAGCTCGTGGCCGACCTTCTTGGTGTACTTGTATTCGTCGCTGTTGATGGAGTGGCCGCCCCAGCACACCACCATCTTCGGTTCGACGCCGGCGCGCAGGGTGCGGGCGTTGCGCAGCAGGTGGAAAACGTAGTCGGTGATGCCTTGCGAGTTGGTGAGGTCGATGCGCGTGCTGTCCAGCTCGTTCTCGGTGTAGACGATGTCGCGCAGGGCACTGAACAGCATTTCCCGGGTGCTGGCGATCATCTCGCCGTCGACGAAGGCGTCGGCGGGGGCATTCAGCAGTTCCAGGCGCACACCGCGGTCCTGCTGGTGAATGCGCACTTCGAAGTCCTGGTAGGCATCGAGGATGGTCTTGGCGTTGTCGATATGCGCGCCGGTGTTGAGGATGGCCAGGGCGCACTGGCGGAACAGGGCATAGATGCTGCCGGAACCGGCTTCGCTCAGTTGCTGCACTTCGCGTTGTGACAAGGTTTCCAGGCTGCCCTTGGGGCTGACGGATGCATTGATTACGTGTCGTTGTTGAGTCATTGCACATTCCTTGAGAGCAATGGAGCCAACCTGCGGCTGGCTTCATTCAAACGTTGTGAATCCGGCCTGGCACTGGCCGGAACTGCTGCACGACAGAAGAAAGCCTCCTCTTGAACCGGATGACGATGATGGAAAAAACCGGATAACCCGAGAGTGGCATCAATGCCGTGGATTATCAAATTTGTGCTTTTACCGGGCCGACGGTTTGCGCCGTGGGCGCGACACCACCGACTCGATGTTCTTGCGGCCGATCAGCATGGCCTGGGGGTTTTGCGGCGCCAGCCACTTGTACATCACCAGGCAATCCACCAGCCCCAGGCGGGCATGGCAGTAGGCCTTGGGCAGGCGCCCCACGGTGTCGAAGCCCAGTTTGGTCCACAGCGCCACGGCCACTTCGTTGCTGGCCACCACCGAATTGAACTGCATGGCCTGGAAGCCGCTGTCGCGGGCCAGGCGCTGGGAGTGTTCGCACATCAGGCGCGCCACGCCACGGCCGCGGGCGGCCTCGGTCACCATGTAGCCGCAGTTGCAGACGTGGCTGCCGGGCCCGGCGGCGTTGGCCTTGAGGTAGTAGCTGCCCAGCAGCACGCCGTCTTCCTCGGCCACCAGGGTGTGCAGCGGCAGGCCCAGCCACAGCTGGCGGGCTTGCTCGGCGGTTACCGCGGGGTCGTAGGCGTAGGTCTCCTGGGCGGCGGCCACGGCCTGGAAGGTGGGCCAGAACGCGTCGAAATCGGCGTCGGTCATGGGGCGGATGTGGATCATGGCGGTCCTTGGGCAAAAACGATGAGGCAGTGTACCAGCCCGTTTCGCAGGCGCCGAACACATAGCGGGCGATGATCGAACAGTTAATGTTCTTAATGGTTAATAATATTATCCTGTTGGTCATACTCCGGGTGTGCCGAAGGATATCGGCACGTGTTCCGACAAAAACAATAAACGGAGTCAGATTGCCCATGGCACAGCCTTTCATGCCGCGCAGGCCGCGTCGCGTCTCTACCCTGGCCGTCACCCTTGGTGCCGGCTGCCTGGCCCAGGCCGCCTGGGTGCAGGCCGAAGGTTTCTTCGACGATGCCACCGCCACCCTCAACACTCGCAATGCCTTTTACCAGGGCAATTTCAAGAACAGTGACGCCACCCAGAACAAGCGCCAGGAGTGGGCCCAGGGCTTTATCCTGCAAGGCACGTCGGGGTTCACCCCAGGCGTGGTCGGCGTTGGCGTCGAGATGATTGGAAAATGGGGGGTACGCCTCGACAGCGGCCCCGGCACCGCCGGCTCCGGGCTGTTGCCCAAAACCGCCAGCGGCGCGCCCGCCGAGTACGGGCGGCTGGGCGGAGCGGTGAAGTTCAAGGGTTTCAACACCCTGGTGAAAGTAGGCGAGCAGATGCCCAGCCTGCCGGTGGTGCGCACCAACGACGCGCGCCTGCTGCCACAGACCTACGTGGGCGCCACGCTGGTGTCCGACCCGGTGAAATGGGCGACGCTGTATGGCGGCCGCCTGGACAGCTTCAGCAACCGCGATTCCACCAACCAGGAAAAGCTGCACATGCACGGCAGCAGTATCGATGGCGACTATTTCGATTACCTGGGCGGCGAATTCCGCCTGGTGGACGGGCGCCTGCAGCTAGCCTACTGGCATGCCGAGTTGAAGGATATCTACGCCCAGGACCTTTACCGCTTCACCTACGACCAGCCGATGGGCACCGGCATTCTGCGCCTGGACACCGGCCTGTACGTGAGCACCGAGCAGGGTGCGGCCAAGGCTGGCGACCTCGACAACCGCGCCGCCTACGCCGGGCTCAGCTGGCGGCAGAGCGGCCATACCTTCCTGTTGGGGCTGCAGAAGCTGTTCGGCAAGGATGACTTCGTAGGCCTGCAGGACAGCCCCACGGTGATGACCAACCACGTCAACAACATCTTCGGCTATGCCCACGAGCGCTCATGGCAGTTGCGCTACGACTATGACTTCGCCGCCAGCGGCGTGCCGGGGTTGGTGGCAGGCGCCAAGTACGTGCACGGCTGGGGCGTGCAGCGCAGCAATGCGGTGGACGGGCATGAGTGGGAGCGCGATTTCAACGTGCGCTACGTGATTCAGTCGGGGCAGTGGAAGGATTTGAGCCTGTCGTTGAGCCTGTACAGCCTGCGGTCGACGTTCCAGAGCAGCCTGGACGAGACGCGGTTCACGGTGGGCTATCCGATCAAGTTGTTTTGAATGCAGACGCGGCCTTCGGCCGCTGCTACGCCCCTGTAGCAGCGGCCAAAGGCCGCGTCCCACTCAATCAAGGCTCCTGGCAAGCAAACACATCCCCCTGGCCCTGGTAATGCGCCTCCTGCGGGTAGGCGCACAGCGGCCGCGTGCGCCCGGGGAACGCGCTGCCGCGGGCCAGCAGTTGCGCCGGTGGCTGCTGCTTGTCCTGCCAGGTTTCCATCGCCGTCAGCGGGTCGAAGTCGTCCAGCGCCGGGCCGTCGCCGCAGTGGGTCATGCCTGGCACCAGGAACAGCCGCGCCCATTGCTCGGTCTGCTGGCGGCCGCCGTTGTCGGTGGTCAGGCGCGCCCAGTAGCGACGCAGGTCATTGGCGGAAAATACCGGGTCGCTGTTGCCCTGCACCACCAGCAGCTTGCCGCCGCGCTGGGTGAAACTGGAATACTGGGTGGCTACCGCGTCGTTGATCGTGGCCGTCTGCGCCGTGGTTTCGATTGCCTGGTCGAAATTGAAACGGGCCAGGTCGAGGTTGGCCTGCGGCGGGGTCATGAAATACAGCCCCAGCGAGCCTGGGGTGAGGGTGGCGTTGCGGGCGTCGGCCTTGCCGGTGGTGGACTGCCCCAGTTTCCACACGCGCCAGCCATCGGAGGCGATGCCGGCGTCCCATGGCCAGTCGCTGTACAAGGCCTGGCCGTGGCTGTCATGGGCGCCGTTGAACACCGCGTGCAGGGCCTCGACCTTGGCCTGGCTGAGGCAGCCGCTGGCCTGGCCGGCCTTGCAGGTAAGCACGGCGGGGTCGAAGTGGCAGTGGCTCATGGCATCGATGCTGCCGTCCTTGAGCCCGTCCAGGGCGTCGCAGCGGGCGAGCACGGCCTTGGCCAGCAAGTCCTGGTCGGCTTGGGTCAGGGCCTGGGCCAGGATCGGCTGGCCGTCGGCAGTGCGTGGCGCTACGCGGCTGAAGGCCTGGGTGTCCCAGGCCTGGGCCACGGCGGCGCGGCTCAGGCGCAGGCCGGGGTTGCCGGCGATGATACCGTCGAACTGGGTGGGGTAGCGCTGGGCGGCCACCAGCGCTGCGCGGCCGCCGTTGGAGCAGCCCATGAACACGCTGTGGGCGGGGGCCTTGCCGTAGTAGGCGAGGATCATGGCCTTGGCCTGGGCGGTGACGCTGCCGATGGCCGCATAGGCGTAGTCCAGGCGTGCCTGCTGGTCGGCGCCGAAGCGCGAGTCGCTGTTGTCCTTGCCGGTGTGCCCGGAGTCGGTGCTGACCACCGCGTAGCCGCGGTCCAGGGCGGGCAGGGCGCTGGCGCCGCGGAACGGAATGGCGCCCAGGGCCTGGCCGACCACGCCGTCCATGCCGCCACCACCCTGGAACAGGAAGCGGCCGTTCCAGGGGCTGGGCAGGCGCAGTTCGAAGTGGCTGCCATAGGCCTGGCCGTCGGCACCGGTGCGCGCGCCGATCACGCCCTGTACCAGGCAGTGGGCCGGCATGGCAGCCTTGCTCAGGGCGGCGCCGGTCAGCGCTGCGCGGCCGGGGTTGGCCTGGGGCAATTGGCCGGCGGGCACCCACTGGTGCAGGCTGATGGTGACATCGGCGCTGGTGCTGGTGAGCGCCGCGCAGCGTTGGCCATCGTCGTCGGCCAGCGCCGCGCCAGCCACCACGCACAGGCTTAGCAAAGTAGGGGCAAAAGGTAGTTTCACGAGCAAATCCTTTTTGTTGTTGTGGCGGAATGAGCAATATGGTTAATACTATTAACTACTTTATTGGTCAAGCCGCTTCACTACAACAACTCGAAAGGATGCCTTCATGCGCCGTCACCCGCTGTTACTCGCTTTCAGCCTGCTGCTGCCCGCTACACTGATCCACGCCGCCGACACCGCGCCGGTGCTGGAGCCGGTATACGAGGCAGTAATCGACATCGCCCCTGGCGAAACCCTCGGCAAGGGGCCTTTGGGCGAGCGCTTCCGGGTACCGATCACCGGCGGGGAATTCCACGGTGCGGGGCTCAAGGGCAGGATCCTTGCCGGCGGCGCCGACCGTCAGTTGTTGCGCGCCGACGGCGTCAAGCAGCTGGATGCGTTGTACGAGATGCAGACCGACGACGGCGCCGTGCTGACCGTGCGCAACCAGGTGCTGGTGCATGGCAGTGGCGCCGGGCGCTATGCGTATTCGACGGTGAATATCCAGGCGCCGGACGGGCCTTATGGCTGGTTGAACCAGGCGGTGTACGTGGGCAGCCTGACTAGCCTCAAGCCGGCGAAGGATGCGGTGCTGGTGAAGGTGTATCGGGTGCGGTGATTTTGTGGGAGCCGGCTTGCCGGCGAGCTTTCAGGGCCTCAACAGCTCGCTGGCAAGCCAGCTCCCACAGTTCTCAGATCAACGCCCGCAGCGCCTGCTGGAACGCCTCGATGTTCTGTTCGTGGCGTTTGTAATACGTCCACGGCCCGATGCGTTGCGAGGTCACCAGCTGCGCGCGCTGCAGCGCCGCCAGGTACAGCGACACGGTGGACTGCGAGAGGTTGGCGCGCGCCTGGATGATGCTAACGCACACGCCCACCTCGTCGGGGTTCACCTGTTGCTCGGGGAAATGCTTGCTCGGCTCTTTCAGCCAGCCAAGAATCGCCAGGCGGGTCGGATTGTCGAGTGCCTTGAGGGCTTCGTTGATATCGATGCTCATAAATCACACAGTCGGGTAATCCCGTGATTTTACGACACTTGTGCCTGGCGCGTCAGGGGTTTACTCGCTATGGACCGGGTAGTCTATATAGCCACGTTCGGTGCCGCCGTACATGCTGGCGGCATCCACCGGGTTCAGCGCCAGGCCGTGGGCCAGACGGTGCGGCAGGTCGGGGTTGGCGATGAAGGGCCGGCCGAAGGCGATCAGGTCCGCAAGGCCTGCGTCCAGCACGCGGTTGCCGCGCTCGGCGGTGTACTTGCCAGCGTAGATGATGGCGCCGCTGAAGGTGTTGCGCACCACCTGGCGGAAGTCTGCCGGCAGCTCGGGGGCGTTGTCCCAGTCGGCTTCGGCCAGCGACAGGTAGGCGATGCCGATGTCTTCCAGCACCTGGATGGCCTGCAGGTAGGTGGCACGCGGGTCTTCTTCCACCAGCCCCAGGTACACCCGCGCCTCGTCGGTGCTTTCGAACAGCGGCGAGAAGCGCACGCCCAGGCGCTGCTTGCCGACCACGGCGGCCACGGCTTCGGTGACTTCGCGCAGGAAGCGCAGGCGGTTGGCCAGGCTGCCGCCGTATTCGTCGTCGCGCTGGTTGCTGTGGGCGGAGATGAACTGGTTGATCAGGTAGCCGTTGGCGCAGTGGATCTCCACTCCGTCGAAGCCGGCGTCCAGGGCATTTTGGGCAGCGTTGGCGTACAGCTGCACCAACTCGGCAATTTCCTCGCGGCTCAGGGCGCGTGGTGTCGATGGCGGGCACAGGGCACCCGTGCCCGGGCCAGTTTCCACGAATACGCTGACGCCGGTCGCGGCAATGGCCGATGGCGCCACGGGCTCATCACCGTTGGGTTGTAGCGAGGTATGCGACACCCGGCCCACGTGCCACAGCTGGGCGAAAATCACCCCGCCTTCGGCGTGCACGGCCTCGGTCACCTTACGCCACCCAGCCACCTGCGCGGCGCTGTGGATGCCCGGCGTCCAGGCATAGCCCTGGCCGCGGGGTTCGATCTGCGTGCCCTCGGTCACCATAAAGCCGGCGCTGCTGCGCTGGCGGTAATAGGTGGCCATCAGCGCGTTGGCGACGTTGCCCGGCTGGCTGCTGCGCGAGCGGGTCAGGGGCGGCAGCACGATGCTGTTTTTCAGGGTGAACGGGCCGAGGGTGGCGGGGCGGAACAGCGCGGAGTCTTTCAAGGGGGGAGCCTGTACTTCAGCGATAAAGAAGCAACAGAGTAAACTAGATATTCATATATCTCAATATCACAATCTCACCCCGTAGCAGCTGCCGCAGGCTGCGTCCCGCCCCAACGCGGTCGCCCGGGGGAACGCGGTGCCGCCGGACGCAGCCTGCGGCAGCTGCTACGGGCTATACCCACACGTCGTTGCTGGCCGTGCGGTCGCCGCCCTGGTCGCCGGTGTTGAGCACACCGCGCGGCTCGATCAACAGCAGCTTTACCTCCTCCGCGGCGCAGGGTTTGTGTTCGACGCCCTTGGGTACCACGTACATCTCGCCGGCATTGACGGTGACCGCGCCGTCGCGCAGTTCGATGCGCAGGCAGCCTTCGACCACGATAAACGCCTCGTCGGTATCAGCGTGGCTGTGCCACACGAACTCGCCGTGCAGGCGGGCGATCTTGAACTGGTAGTCGTTCATCTCGGCAATGACCTTGGGCTGCCACTGCTCGCTGAACAGGCGGAATTTCTGCTGGAAATTGATGGGTGCTGGCATGCTTGGAATCGCTCTGTTGGTGGATGGGCGAACCTTAGCGGGCGGTACAAGGCAGGGTCTTGTATGATCGTGCAGTGTTGCGAATCACCCGCAGGAAGCTGAGCATGACCACCACCGATTGGGTACTGCCTGCCGCGCACCCCACGCGTTTCGAGCGCCTGGAAGCGCGCTTCGCCGGGCACGGTTTCACCCCGCACCGGCACGACACCTATGCCATCGGCCGCACCCTGGCCGGCGTGCAGAGCTTCAACTACCGCCGGGCCCTGCGCCACAGCCTGCCGGGCGGCACCCTGGTGCTGCACCCGGACGAGGTGCACGACGGCCAGGCGGGCACCGATGCGGGGTTCCAGTACCGCATGATCTACCTGGAACCGGCGCTGATCCAGCAGGTGCTGGGCGGCCGCCCGCTGCCCTTCATCGAAGGCGGCCTGAGCAATGACCCACGGCTGTTCGCCGCCACCCAGGTGCTGCTGGGCGACATGCACAGCGCCATCGACCCGCTGGCCGAGGACGACGCCCTGTTCGACGTGGCCCAGGCCCTGGCCGCCGCCGCCGGGCAGAAGCGCCCGCGTGCCGCCCTGGATTTCGTCGCGGCAGAGCGCGCCCGGCAGTTCATCCATGCCAACCTGGGCGAACCCATCAGCCTGGCCGACCTTGAGCGCGCCAGCGGGCGCGACCGCTGGGGCTTGTCGCGCGATTTTCGCGCGTTGTATGGCACCAGCCCCTACCGCTACAGCGTGCAACGGCGGTTGGAAGGCGTGCGCCGGGCGATGTTGGCGGGGCGTTCGTTGGTGGAGGCAGCGGTGGTGGCGGGGTTTCATGACCAGGCGCATATGAGCCGGTTGTTCAGGCAGGCGTATGGGGTGGCACCGGGGAGGTGGTTGCGGATGTTGGGTTCGCGGTGACACTGCGCATGCGCGCGCAACCTGCATACTCCGCGTACCCCGCGCACGGCTTTTGATCGTGATCTTGATCCCGTGCGGCCCTTGATCTTGATTGTGTGCCCCATAAAGCGCCAAGGCCGTCGGCCGCTTGGGCGACGCCGGAGGGAGGGGACCCGTAGCGAAGCGTAGGGACCAAGCAGGGGCAAGCCTTTTTTGGTTACTTTTTGGCTGGGCCGGCACACCGGGCGTTTGACAAAAAGTGAGCCGCCGTAAGGGCGGAAAGGTGATTTTGCATCACCCTTGGTAATGGATATGTTCACGATGGTCGAATCCTCCTTCTGACGTTTCTGGATATATCCATTTTCGCGGTGCGACCACTGACCGTTTCGGCCTTACGCCGACTCACTTTTTTTCAGACGCCAAAAAAAGTAAGCAAAAAACGCTTGCCCCTGCTTGGGCCCTCCGCTGCGCTACGGGTCCCCTCCTTCCGGCGCCGCTCAACGGGCAGACGGCACCCGCTATAGAAGCCTGCGGGCTACCGTCTCTTCGGCCTGCGGCCTCGGCCCTTCGGGCAGCCCGTTGATCGACGCCTCCAGTCGGCCCGGGCGCTTTACGGGGCATACAATCAAGATCACAAGCCAGATCACAAGCAGGTCACAAGCCAGATCACAAGCAGGTCACAAGCAGGTCACAAGCCAGATCACAGGTAGAACATAGGTACATCACGTCACCTCGTGCTCCACCCTCTGCACAAACCCCCACCGCTCAAACTCCGGCGCAAACTCATCCAGCGTCAACAACCCCATGCAAGCCATCGCGCCACGTTGACGCAGCTGCCCCCGGGCCAGCTTGCCCGCCAGCAACACCGTGGCCATGCACGGAATCTCCGGCCCATTGCCATCCGGCGCAGTCAAATGCCACGTGCACTCGACGGCGCGCCCGTCAGCCCCCACGCCCTTGAGCCGCACACGCATACCGCCCAGATCGCTGCCAAACCGATCCAGCAACACATTGGCCATGCGGTTCAACCACGCCGCGTTCTGCGCAATGGGGAGCGGCACGCCAACTCGCCGCAGCGCAGCCACCAGCCACAACCCCACGTGCTGCACGCGCAGTTCCAGCGCTGCATGGAAACTCACCTCGCGCACGCCCGGGTAGCGCGCCGGGAACAGCTCCAGGTCGGGCACATCGCAGGCCGCGCCCCAGCGTTGGCCGATGTCTGCGAAGGTAAAGCGGCGGAGGTTCTGCCAGCCATGCACGGTGGCCCAACGGCCGTTCTGCCAGCGCTTGAACGCCTGCCCGGCGTAGCCGAACACCGCCTTGATGGTCGCTTCGCCGCGCGGTGCCTGCTGCCCGGGGGCGATGGCTACTTGCACGCTGTCCAGGCGTGCCCAGCCGGCGCTCAGGTGGTCGACCACGGCGGTGGACAGGCCCGGCAGGGTGCTGGCGCCGCTGACCGCCAGCACCCCGGCGGCACTGGCGTCGGGGTGCACGTTGGCGCGAAAGTCGGTGACGAAATCGCGGCCGTCGGACAGGTCCAGGTAGTGCGCGCCTACCGCGCAGGCAGCCAGCGCCACGCGGTAGTCCTGGCCCTGGTAGGGGCCGGCGCAGTGGATTACCAGCTGTGGCTGCAGGCGGGCCAGGCACGCCTGCAGGTGGGAGCTGTCGATGTCCAGCGCGGCGGTGGTGATGGCGCTCATCGGCCCGAAAAAGGCCGCGCCGCTGACCGGGTTGCGGCCGGTGGCGATCAATTCCAGGCCCGGCTCCATGGCCAGGCGCCGGCAGATGCGGGCGCCGAAGTTGCCCAGCCCGCCGATGACGATCACACGCATGTTCTCTCCCTGAGCCGAGTGCGGATGCGTGCAGTATAGGGTTAGTTGACCTGCGCAGCAGCGGCCTGCTGCTGGCGCCGGTATTGCCCCGGCGGCAGGCCGTGGATGTGGCGAAAACGCCGGGAAAAATAGGCCTCGTCGGCGAAACCGCACAGTCGCGCTACCTCGCCCACCGGCTTCAGGCTGTCCAGCAGCAGGTGCCGGGCCAGGTGCATGCGCCGCTCCAGCACCAGCTCGCTGAAGCTTTTGCCAATTTCCTTTTTCAGCCAGTGGGTCAGGTAGTGGGGCGACAGGTAGGTGGCGGCGGCCACCTTCTTCAGGTCCAGCTCCGGGTCGGCCAGGTGCTTGCGCACGTACTCTGTCATGCGCTTGAGCGCGTCACGGCGGCTGACCTGGGCGGCCTTGCCGCTGGCCAGTGCCTTCAACGGTTCGGCGTACTGGCTGCACACGCTACCGATGAGCTGCAGCAGCAGGCCCTTTAGCGATTCGCGCATGCCGAACTGGCGGTCGCGGTCCAGCGCGTGCATGTGCGCCAGCAAGTCGCGGACCTGGGCAAAGGGCGCGGGTTCGAGGATGAAATCCAGGTGCTCCTGGAAGCGAAACGGCGCCAGTTCCGGGGCCAGGGCGATGGAAACGTCCTCCAGGTCCAGCGGGTCGCAGCTCAGGTGCGGTAGCAGGAACGCCTGCGAGAAGTTGATGACCTGGAAGTGCGCGTGCTCGGGGTGCGGGATCACGTGCACCCGGTGCGGCAGGATGAACGCCAGGGCACGGGACGGGAAGGGCCGCTGCACGTTGCCGATGTGTTGCACGGTGTCGCCGCCCAGGTTGACCTGTATCTGAAAATACTCGTGGCGGTGGGGGGCGGTCTCGGCCTTGCGCACGCTTTCATCGCGTATGTAGAAGTCGAGCCGTTCACTGCGTTGCTGCATGCCGAAGGTGGGCACGCGGCCGGAAGACTGCATAGGGTCTCTCCTGTTGTTCAGCCGCAACTGGCGGCTGTCAGGCGTGTTGTTTTGCTTGATTGTACGATCACTTAGCGCATTTTGCGTAGCTTTGTGCTTTTCGCCAAGTACAAAAGCCGCTCTGGGGTTATCGCCAGCCATAACCGCTCTAAATCAGTAATGGCAGCGAAAATTAGGCACATTGCCAGCCTGTTTTCAGCGCTTTTTGTTTTTGGACTTTTTACCGCCAGGCCTTTTTCCTGTGCAAAAACGTTCTAACTGCCCCGTTGATTTTCAATGGTTGTACGATCACTTTGGGGGCGTCCGACTCGATACCTATCAACAATAATTAGAAGGTGTTCGTACCATGCAGACGACTCCCCACGAGTACCTGGCCCCCAGCAACCGGCAGATGCCCAACGTCGATGCCGACCTGGTCACCGCCCCCGCCGAAACCTTCGATCACAGCACCAGCGCGGCGCGGCTGCCCACCCGGCGCCGCTGGTTCATGCTGTCGCTGCTGCTGATCGCCACCATCATCAACTACGTGGACCGGGTGAACATTTCCATCGCCGCGCCGTTCATGGCCAAGGACCTGGGCCTGGACAAGATCCAGATGGGTCTGATTTTCTCCGGCTTCGCCTGGACCTACGCGCTGGCGCTGGTGCCGGCCGGCTTCGTCGCCGACCGCTTCGGTTCGCGCTTCACCTACGGCCTGTCGCTGATCACCTGGTCGGCAGTCACCGTGGGGCAGGGGCTGGCGGGCGGCTTTGCCTCGCTGTTCGGCCTGCGCCTGGCGGTGGGCGCCCTGGAAGCCCCGGCATTCCCGGCAAACAGCCGCGCGGTGGCAGTGTGGTTCCCGGCCCGCGAGCGTGGCCTGGCCAGCAGCATCTACGTGTGTGGCCAGTACCTGGGCACGGCGCTGTTCACCGGCGCGCTGCTGTGGCTGGCCACCACCTATGACTGGCGTCACGTGTTCTACAGCACCGGCCTTGTGGGCATCGCCTTCGGCGTGGCCTGGCTGTACCTGTACCGCGACCCGCTGGCCTGCAAGAAGGTCAGCGCCCAGGAACTGCAGTACATCGAGGACGGCGGCGGCCTGGTGAAAAGCAGCGCCCAGCGCACCCGCTTCAACTGGCGGCAGATTGGCGAGCTGCTCAGCTACCGGCAGATCTGGGCGATCTGCATCGGCAAGTTCGCCAGCACCTCGGCGCTGTATTTCTTCCTGACCTGGTTCCCCACCTACCTGATCGAAGAGCGCCACCTGACCATGATCAAGGTCGGCATCTTCGCCGTCATGCCGTTCCTCGGCGCCACCGTCGGCATCCTGCTGGCCGGGATTGTCTCGGACTGGATGATTCGCCGCGGCTACTCCATGTCGTTTGCCCGCAAGCTGCCGCTGGTGGTGGGCTCGATGCTGGGCATGTCCATCGTGCTGGTGAACTTCACCGACTCGAACGTGGTGTGCATCGCCATCCTCACCACCGCGTTCTTCGCCCAGGGCATCGCCTCGGCGTCATGGGCGGCGGTGTCGGAGGTCGCGCCCAAGGAACTGGTGGGCCTGACCGGCGGCATCACCAGCCTGGCGGCGAATATCGGTGGCATCGTCACGCCCATCGTCATCGGTGGCATCGTCCATGCCACCGGCTCGTTCGCCTACGCCTTCTGGTTCATCGGCGCGGTGGCGCTGTGCGGCACGCTGTCGTACTCGCTGCTGCTGGGGCGCCTGTACCGCATTCAACTGCGCGCCCGCTAAGCCCGGTTTACTCCAGGACAGGCACGGTTTTCTCCAACTTTCACCGCCCACGGCGCCGTACGCTGTGGGCCTATGACACACAGGCCACGAGGTAAACCATGAGCCCATTCGTATTTGCCCCCGACGCGGGCGTGACCCTGGACGTGCAGGGCAGTGACGCGCGCTTCCCGGTGAACCGGGTGTTCTGCCTGGGCCGCAACTACCCCTGGGGTGACGCCCAGGACGCCGTGCGCCAGGCGCCGATGTTCTTCATGAAGCCGGCCAGCGCCGTGGTGCAGGCGGGCGGCGAGCTGGTGTACCCGCCGCTGACCCGCGAGTTCTGTCACGAGATCGAACTGGTGGTGGCCATCGGCACCGGGGGTGGCGACATTCCTGAAAGCCGCGCCCTGGAGCATGTGTGGGGCTACGCTGCAGGGTTGGACCTGACCCGCCGCGACCTGCAGATGGCCGCCAAGGCCGCCGGCCAGCCCTGGGAGGCGGCCAAGGCCTTCGACGGCTCGGCGCCGATCGGCGCGGTGGTGCCGGTGAGCCGCATCGGCCACCCCGACCGCGGTGCGGTGTGGCTGCAGGTCAACGGCGTGGAGCGTCAGCGCTCCAGCCTGGAACAGCAGATCTGGTCGGTGAGCGAGATCATCAGCCGCCTCTCGCAGTCCATCGCCCTGCGCCCCGGCGACCTGATCATGACCGGCACGCCGCCTGGCGTCGCCGCGCTGCAGCCGGGCGATGTGATCAGCGCCGGCATCGACGGCATCGGCGAACTGAGCGTGCGCGTGGGCGCACGCCGTTAATCCATTCATCAAGGAGTGAGCGACATGACAACAACAATGCGCAAAGTGGCCCTGGTAACCGGCGCCGGCAGCGGTATCGGCCGCGCCGTGGCCCTGGGCCTGCTGGCCGACGGCTTCACCCTGGTACTGGCCGGCCGCCGCGCCGAGCCCCTGCAGGAACTGGTGGAAAAGGCCCGTGCCGAAGGCGGCGAGGCGCTGGCAGTGCCCACCGACGTGCGTGACCCGGCCAGCGTCGACGCGCTGTTCGCCACAGTGGAAGAGGTGTACGGCCGCCTGGACGTGATCTTCAACAACGCCGGGGTCAACACCCCCGCAGTGCCCATCGACGAACTGGCCGTGGACCAGTGGCTGAACGTGATCAACACCAACCTGACCGGGGTGTTCCTGTGCAGCCGCGGCGCCTTCGGCCTGATGCGCCGCCAGCAGCCCCAGGGCGGCCGCATCATCAACAACGGCTCGATCTCGGCCCATGCGCCACGGCCGTTCAGCGCGCCGTACACCGCCAGCAAGCACGCGGTGCTGGGCCTGACCAAGAGCCTGGCGCTGGACGGCCGCGAGTTCAACATCGCCTGCAGCCAGATCGACATCGGCAACGCCCTCACCGAACTGTCGGTGCGCATGACCAAGGGCGTGCGCCAGGCCAACGGTGAGATCGCCGTGGAGCCCATGGTCGACGTGCAGCACATCGCCGACGCAGTGCGCTACATCGCCGGGCTGCCGCTGTCGGCGAACGTGCTGAACATGACGGTGATGGCCACCAACATGCCGTTCGTGGGCCGTGGCTGAGCCGCGCCGTTCCCTTTGGTTTTCGAGGTCACCATGAAGCCGCACATCCTGCAACTGAGCCCCATCCTCATCCCCGAAATTCGCGAGCAACTGGCCACGCTGTTCACCGTGCACCCCTATTACCAGCAGGCCGACAAGGCCGCGTACCTGCGTGAAGTGGGCGGGCAGGTCCGTGGCGTGATCACCGGTGGCCACACCGGCATCACCCGCCAGGTGATGGAGCAGTTGCCCAACCTGGAAGTGGTGGCCGTGAATGGCGTGGGCACCGACGCCGTGGACCTGGCCTACGCCCGCGACCATGGCATCACCGTCAGCGCCACCGTAGGCGCGCTGACCGAGGACGTCGCCGACCTGGCCATGGGCCTGTTGATTGCCGCCTGCCGTGGCCTGTGCACCAGCGACCGCTACGTGCGCAGCGGCCAGTGGCCCACCAGTGCCACGCCCTTGGCGCCGCTGCCCCTGGCGCGCCAGGTCAGCGGCCTGCGCGTGGGTATCGTCGGCCTGGGCCGGGTAGGGCGCGCCGTCGCCACCCGCGCCACCGCGTTTGGCTGCCCCATCAGCTACACCGACCTGCAGGCCATGCCTGACGTGCCCTACACCTTCGTGCCCGACCTGGTGGAACTGGCCCGGCAAAGCGATGCATTGATCGTGGCGGCAGCGGCGGACAAGGTCGAAGGCATCATCGACGCCAAGGTGCTGCAGGCCCTGGGCAGCGGCGGCTACCTGATCAACGTGGCGCGCGGCAAGCTGGTGAACGAGCCGGACCTTGTGGCCGCGCTGGAAGCCGGGCACATCGCCGGGGCCGGGCTGGACGTGTTCGTCGACGAACCCAACGTGCCCCAGGCGCTGCTGGGCCGCGAAGACGTGGTACTGCAACCGCACCGCGCCAGCGCCACCGTGCAGACGCGTACGCGCATGGGCGAGATGGTGATCGCGAGTTTGCGGCAGGCACTCATCTGATACACCGCGCTTGTGGGAGCTGGCGTGCCCGCGAGCTTTTATGGGCCCCACAACACGCGGGCCAGACCCCGCCCCCAAAAAGCCCACCTCGGCCAAACAATGT
>NZ_JBWCAM010000024.1:36178-39926 GCF_056175065.1 Pseudomonas sp. JC1203 | reverse complement strand
CGCCACCCCCGCGTGGGGGGGCGGGGGGTGCCCTGGGTTTTTTGGGGGCCCCAACCGCTCGCTGGCAAGCCAGCTCCCACAAAACGCCATCCTCGGCGAAACAATGTGTCACACATGTTGTTTGGTGATACAGCTCACATTGCGCCATGAATAACACCGCCCGCTCATCGCGGGCTTTTGTTTATGGGGCCCTATAACGCCTCCGCATATACCGGTTGCAGCCCGCGCAATTGGCGGGGCTGAAAGGTTTAAACAGCCCAAGCAACAATCGTACCCACGCCCGGCGCCATGGGCCTGCGTGCCTTTGGGTCAATTTGACAGTATCGGGGATGGCACATAGATTGTTGGCAGGTTGTTTCAGTTGCGTACAGTTGAACTACCTTCCGCATCTTTAGCTGTCTTCACGGAATAAAAAAAGGCAGGGGCCGAGCGTTTGCGCGGGCGTTGCAAAAATAATGTGGGGATTCACCAGGGAGCGCCAAATGATAACAAAAATAAGGTTCGCGGGTTTTTCATCAACCATTGTGGCGATCGCGGCGGGGTGTGCAGTCAGCTTCGAAGCCCAGGCGGTGAACTTCAACATTGGGGAAATCGAGGGGCAATTCGATTCGTCCCTCTCCATCGGTGCCAGTTGGAGTACCCAGAGCCCCAAGCAATCGCTGATCGGTTCGGCCAACGGCGGCCACGGCTTCACCCAGACCAACGACGACGGTCGCTTGAACTTCGAAAAAGGTGAAACTTTTTCCAAGATTTTCAAGGGCATCCATGACCTGGAATTGAAATACAATAATTTTGGCGTTTTTACCCGCGCCAAGTATTGGTATGACTTCGAACTTCAGGACGAAAACCAGGACTTCAAGAACGTCAGTAATGACCACCGCCAGGAAGCGGCCAAGTCTTCCGGTGTCGAGTTACTTGACGCCTTTGCTTATTACAACTACCAGCTTGCCGAAAAACCCGGCAGCGTGCGCTTGGGCAAGCAAGTGGTGAGTTGGGGTGAAAGTACCTTCATTGGTGGCGGTATCAACTCCATCAACCCCATCGACGTGTCGGCGTTCCGCCGCCCCGGTGCGGAAATCAAGGAGGGCCTGATCCCGGTCAACATGCTGTACGTGTCCCAGGGCATCACCGACAAACTGTCGGCCGAGGCGTTCTACCAACTGGGCTGGGACAACACCATCCTCGACAACTGCGGCACCTTCTTCTCGTCCACCGACGTGGCCGCCAAGGGTTGCCGCAACAACTACACCATTCTCGACGCCAACACCGTCAACGCGCTCAACCAGCCGGGCACCAAGGCAGCGCTGGCCTCGCTGGGCGTGAACGTGACGCCTGAAGGCCTGATTGTGCCACGTGGCTCCGACAACGATGCGCGCGACTCCGGCCAGTGGGGCCTGGCCCTGCGCTGGCTGGGCGACGACACCGAGTATGGCGCCTACGTGATGAACTATCACAGCCGCACCCCCTATGTGAGCGTGCAGAACGCCAGTGCCGCCGACATTCGCCGTGCCTTGACCACCCCGGCCCTGGCGCAGCCGATTCTGCTGGGGCGCGGCAGCTACTTCCTCGAATACCCCGAGGACATTCGCCTGTACGGCCTGAGCTTCGCCACCACGCTGCCCACCGGCACCGCCTGGAGCGGCGAGGTCAGCTACCGGCCGAACATGCCGCTGCAACTCAACACCACCGACGTCACTACCATGCTGGCAAGCTCGGTGGCCACCGCGGCGGCTACTGGCGGCGCAGCGGCGGCGCTGGCCCAGGCCAACCAGGTGGACAGTGGCTACGTGCGCAAGCCGGTCACCCAGGTGCAGACCACCTTCACCCACTTCTTCGACCAGGTGATGGGCGCCCAACGCCTGACGCTGGTGGGCGAGGTGGGCATGGACCACATCTCCGGCGTGGGCAACGTGGCGGGCAACCGCTTCGGCCGCGACGCGGTATTCGGCATTCCCGAGAACGCCGCCGCCGATGCCGAGTACGGTTCCAGCGGCTTCTACACCACCACCTCGTGGGGCTACCGCGCCCGGGCCATCTGGGACTATGCCAACGCCATCGCCGGCATCAACCTGAAGCCCAACATTGCCTGGTCGCATGACGTGCACGGCTATGGCCCGGTGTTCAACGAAGGGGTCAAGGCCGTCAGCCTGGGGCTGGATGCCGACTACCAGAACACCTACACCGCCAGCCTCAACTACACCAACTTCTTTGGTGGCGATTACAACACCGTGTCTGACCGCGATTTCGTCGCCCTCAGCTTCGGCGTGAACTTCTAAGGTGGGGAACTCATGATGATTGGCAAGCAGGCAATGCAATGCGCCGCCCTGGCCCTGAGCCTGGTGGCAGTGAACGTGATGGCGGCGGTAAGCCCCGACCAGGTGGCCAAGCTGGGCACCACTTTGACCCCGCTGGGTGGCGAGAAGGCCGGCAACAAGGACGGCAGCATCCCGGCCTACGACGGTGGCCTGAAAACCAATGCCGCGCCGGTGGACAGCAATGGCTTCCTGGGCGACCCCTACGCCGGCGAAAAACCGTTGTTCACCATCACCGCGAAGAACCTTGACCAGTACCAGGGCAAGCTGTCTGCCGGGCAGATCGCCCTGTTCAAGCGCTACCCCGACACCTTCGTGATCCCGGTGTACACCACCCACCGCAGCGTCGCGGTGCCGCCCAACGTGGCGGCGGCGGCGAAAATCAGCGCCGCCAAGGTCAGCCTGGTGGCCGACGGCAACGGCCTGGAAAACTTCGACCAGAGCCGGTTCTACGCCTTCCCGATTCCGCAGAACGGCCTGGAGGTGATCTGGAACCACATCACCCGCTACCGCGGCGGCAACCTCAGCCGCGTTTACACCCAGGCCGCGCCGCAGGCCAACGGCTCGTACAACATCGTGCAGCTGCGCGACCAGGTCGGTTTCCCCGACCAGATGCCCGGCGTCGACCCGCAGGAGGCGCAGAACGCGTTGCTGTACTTCAAGCAGGAGGTGACCGCGCCGGCGCGCCTGGCCGGTGATGTGCTGCTTGTGCACGACTCGCTGAACCAGATCAAGCAACCGCGTGAAGCCTGGGTCTACAGCGCCGGCCAGCGCCGTGTGCGCCGCGCCCCGCAGGTGGCCTACGATGGCCCGGGTACTGCCTCGGACGGCATGCGCACCTCGGACAACTTCGACATGTTCAACGGTGCGCCCGACCGCTACGACTGGAAGCTGGTGGGCAAGCAGGAGATGTACATCCCCTACAACAACTTCCGCCTGGCGCTGCCGACGGTGAAATACGCCGACATCCTGCAGGCCGGCCATACCAACCAGACCCTGGCCCGTTACGAGCTGCACCGGGTGTGGGTGGTGGAAGCCACGCTCAAGCCCAGCGCCCGCAACATCTACGGCAAGCGTACCTTCTATGTCGACGAGGACAGCTGGAACATTGCCATGTCCGACCTGTATGACGGCCGTGGCCAGCTGTGGCGCGTAGGCCAGGCGATGCTGATGCCTTACTACCACCGCCAGGTGCAGGCCGAAGCGTTCGAGGGCCTGTATGACCTGCTGGGCGGCCGCTACATTGTCACCGGCATGAGCAACGAAGAGCGCAGCTTCGTGCAGTTCGACCTGAAAATGTCGCCTGCCGACTACACCCCCAACGCGCTGCGCAGCGCCGGTACCCGCTAAACCCTGACGCGGCCTGCGGCCGCTGCTACGGGAATTTGGGTGTAGCGGCCGCCCGCCGGCGGCGCGGATCGGGGTTGCAAGCCCGG
>NZ_JBWCAM010000024.1:0-36168 GCF_056175065.1 Pseudomonas sp. JC1203 | reverse complement strand
CGCGTGGGGGGGGGGGGGCGTGTTTCGTCCTTTTGTGCCCGCCGCCCCCCCCCCCCCCCGCGTCCCGCATTCTCTGTTACATCCTCTTCTCGATCCGCCGCCGGGTTCTCTGGCACACTCTCGCCTGTACCTCTTTCCCCGATACACACAAGCGAGCCGACATGGATTTTGACTGGCAGATCTGGATCGCCCTGGGCGTGGCCCTGGCGGTGCTGGAGATTTTCACCGCGACGTTCTTCATCCTCTGGTTTGCCGTGGGCGCCGTGCTCATCGGCGTGGTGGCCCTGGCGGTGCCCGGCTTTACCCTGGGCACGCAGATCGTCAGCTGGGTGGTGCTGTCCTCGCTGATCGCCCTGGTGTGGCTGAAGTGCTTGCGCAAGCGCCGCCCCGAAACCCGCTGGAGCGTCGACGAGGTGCTGGGCGAGGTGGGCCTGCTGACCGTGGCCGTGGCGCCGTTCCAGAAAGGCCGCGTGCGTTTCCAGAAGCCCATTCTTGGCGCCGAGGAGTGGGCCTGCGTGGCCGACGAAGCCATCAGCGCCGGCACCCGCGTGCGCCTGGTCAAGGTGGAAGGCGGCAGCGTCCGCGTCACCGTGGCTTGACCCTCCTGCTTCCCAACCCTCAAGGACCGACCCCATGCTTCTCAGCAGCCTGATCATCCCGTTGTTGCTCACCGCCTTCGCCCTGGTCACCCTGGCCAAGGGCGTGCGCATCGTGCCCCAGGGCGAGGAATGGATAGTGGAGCGCCTGGGGCGCTACCACACCACCCTCAAGCCGGGGCTCAACTTCGTCATTCCGTACATGGACCGCGTGCAGTACAACCTGCCCACCAAGGACATCATCCTCGACATCCAGCAGCAGGAAATCATTACCAAGGACAACGCCATCATCGTTGCCAACGCCCTGTGCTTCCTCAAGGTGATCGACCCGCAGAAGGCCGCCTACGGCGTGCAGGACTATCAATACGCGGTGTCCAGCCTGACCATGACTGCGCTGCGCGCCATCATCGGCACCCTGGACCTGGACGAGGCGCTGTCCAGCCGCGAGGCCATCAAGGCCAAGCTGGCCGAGGCCATGAGCACCCAGACCGACGACTGGGGCATTGCCGTGCGCTCGGTGGAGATCCAGGACATCAAGCCATCGGCGTCCATGCAGGGCGCCATGGAGCGCCAGGCGGCCGCCGAACGTGAGCGCAAGGCCGCCGTGACCCGCGCCGAAGGCGAGCGCCAGGCCGCAGTACTGGCGGCAACCGCCCGCGAAGAGGCCGCCACCAAGGACGCCGCGGCCACAGTGAAACTGGCCGAGGCGTCGGCGACTTCCATCGTCAAGATCAAGCAGGCAATCGGCGATGACATGGTGCCGGCCATGTACCTGCTGGGCGAGCGCTACATCGACGCCATGCAGTCGCTGGCGGCCAGCAACAACGCCAAGGTGGTGGTGTTGCCCGCCGACCTGCAGGAAACCGTGCGCGGCTTGATGGGCAAGAAAACCGGTTGAGCTGCCGCGCCGCGTCCCTGGCGCATCATGCCTGGGGGGCGAAGACCTCGCCGTGGTCGCGTCGCAGCCGTTGCCATTCACTTTTGAACCAGGGCGTGAAGCTGTGTGGCTGCTGCGCCATTTCCTGGTCCAGGGCAGCGGCGCTGATGTAGCGCAGGGCCGACACCTCGTTGAGGTTGGGCACGGGCGCTGCGTCCGTGTGGCCGGCGTAAACCCAGCACAGTTCGTTCTCGGCGCCCTGGGCGTCGAACTGCGCCTGGTACTGGAATTTGAACAGCAAGCGGAAGTCGCAACGCATGCCCAGTTCTTCTTCCAGGCGGCGCTCGATGGCCACCGCCATGCTTTCGCCGCGACGTGGGTGGCTGCAGCAGGTGTTGGACCAGTAGCCCGGCCACAGCCGCTTGCCGGCGGCGCGCTGCTGCAACAGCAATTCACCCTGGCGGTTGAACACCAGCAGCGAGAACGCGCGGTGCAGCACGCCCTGGCCCTGGTGGGCCGAAGCCTTGTCGAGAAAACCGATTTCGCGGTCCTGTTCGTCCACCAATATCAGCGGTTCGTCGTTGAACGACACGACACTGCGTGAATGCCGCCAAGGGCGACCTTCCGCTTCCGAAGTGGTCAAGGGGCTACCTCCTGGGCCAGTCAAGGCTCATCACTATATGCCACAAATTTGCGCCTGCGCCGCACCGTCGATCACCGGCGGCACGGTCGAACAGCGGCTACGCTGCAGTGTCATTTACTTCAGGACGCTAGCCATGACCCACTCGCAAGACCTCAAGCGCATCGCCCAGCAGGAACAGCTGCTGCAATTTGACCGCTTCGACAAGGCCACCGCCTTCGAACTGGGCGTGCAGCTCAAGCAGGCCTGCGAACGGGCAGGGCTGGCCACCACCATCGAAGTCCGGCTGGTGCGCCAGACCGTGTTCCTCTACGCCATGCCCGGCACCGCGCCGGACAACCGCGAATGGGCGCGACGCAAGCGTAACGTGGTGGAAATGATGGACCGCAGCTCCTACGCCGTGGGGTTGAGCGCGGCGCAGGAGGGCGTGCCGCTGGAGCAGGCCATGGGCCTGCCGGCGCTGGACTACGCGGCCCATGGCGGCAGTTTCCCCATTCGGGTACGAGGTGTGGGGTGCGTGGGCGCGGTGACCCTATCCGGCCTGCCGCAGCGCCAGGACCATGCCCTGGTGGTAGAGGTGCTGGCGACGCTATGCGGTGTGGAGTTGGCCGAAGTATCGCTGGACCTGTGACGCCGGCCCTTGTGGGGGCCGGCTTGCCGGCGAGTTTTTCGGCCGCCCCGACATCTCGCTGGCAAGCCAGCTCCCACAAGTTGTGACGCCTAGCGCTTTTTCAGCGCCTTGAGGCGCGCCGTGGCGCGTTGCACCGCCGCCATCTTTTCCGGGCGCTTCATGCGTTTCCATTTGCGGATGTCGTCCTTGCTGCGCCCACAGCTCACGCACAGGTCGCCGCTTAGCTGGCACAGCGCGGTGCAGGGGTTTTCGATTTCCTTGGCCATTAGTGCTTGTCTCTTCGCCGCAAGGCTTCTTCGGAGTCGAAGCGTAGGTTGCGCAGGGTAGGGACCAGCTCGCTGCCGGCATCCTTCAAGGCGTCGGCGGTCAGTTGCAACATGTGCCCGGCAAGGCCCTGCTCCAGGGCGTGGGCCTTGTGCGCCTCGGTGTCGAACACCCAGGTCACCTGCAGCCCCTCGGGCAGCCACTGGTGGGTCAGCCACACGAAGCCGACGATGCTCGCCAGTGCCGCATCGCAGGCCTCGGTCAACGCCGCGACCAGTTGGCGCTCGTGGCGCGCCTGTTCACGCTTGCTCAGGCTCACGGCGCACCTCGCTGGAATTCCACGGTCAGGTGGCTGACCTCATGCACCGGCGCCAGGCGCTCACGAATCGCTTGCGCCGAAACGCCAGCCTGGCCCACCACGCTGACAATCGCTGCGCGCGCTTCAGGGCCCACGCGCCACACGTGCAGGTCGGTGATGGTGGCGTCGCCGGGGCCTTCCACCCGTTCGCGGATTTCCTCGGCCACGTGGTCGTCAGTGTGGTCCAGCAGCACGGCGGCGGTGGCCCCCATCAGCGTCCAGGCCCAGCGCGCAATCACCACTGCGCCGACGATGCCGATCACCGGGTCCAGCCACACCCAGCCCAGGTAGCGGCCGCCCAACAACGCCGCGATGGCCAGCACCGAGGTGAAGGCATCGGCGATCACGTGCACATAGGCGGACCTGAGGTTGTTGTCGTGGCCGTGGTGGTCATGGTGGTCATGGTGGTGATCGTGGTCGTGAGGGCCGTGGCTGTGGCCGTGCCCCAGCAGCAAGGCGCTGGCGATGTTCACCAGCAGGCCGACGCTGGCGATCAGCGTGGCGGTGCCGAACTGCACGTCTGCGGGGTGCAGCAGGCGCTGCACCGACTCTACCGCCACGCCCAACGACACCAGCCCCAGGATCAGCGCCGAGGCGAAGCCGCCCAGGTCGCCGACCTTGCCGGTGCCGAAGCTGAAACGTGCGTTCTGCGCGTGGCGTTGGGCGTAGGCATAGGCCGCCGCGGTAATGCCCAGCGCGACCGCGTGGGTCGCCATGTGAAAGCCGTCGGCCAGCAGCGCCATGGAGCCGGTGAAGTAGCCGGCGGCAATTTCGCCGACCATCATCACCACTGTCAGCACCACCACCCACAGGGTGCGGCGGGCGTTCTCGGCGTGGGCCGCGCCCAGGAACACGTGGTGGTGGCGCAAGGGGGCGGCGCTCATTTGGAATACCGGCGGATGGCTTCCAGCAGCTCTTCCACGCCCTGGTTGCGCTGGGCGTCGGTGAGTGCCGGGTTGGCGACGTGCTCGCGGGCATGGTCCTCGATGATCTCGTCCATCAAGCCATTGATGGCGCCGCGCGTAGCCGCCACCAGGTGCAGGGTCTTGGCGCAGTCGTGGTCGCCTTCCAGGGCGCGCTCGATGGCCTGGATCTGCCCGGCAATGCGTTTGACGCGTTTGAGCAGGTCGTCTCGGTTGGATGCAATGTGGCCCATGGCGGGTACCTGAAATGTGAATGCGCTGCAGTATAGGTATACCCCCTATACCTATGCAAGAGCGCTGGCCGCTATTGCCGCGGCAGCGGTATGCAGGCAGCATCGGCCAGTGCCAAAGGAGAAGCCATGCTCATCGTGTTCAGCGGCCTGCCCGCCACCGGCAAGACCACCCTCGCCAAGGCGCTCGCCCGGCAAACCGGTGCGCTGTACCTGCGCATCGACACCATTGAACAGGCCCTGCGCGACGCTGGCGGCGCGGTGGGCGCCAATGGCTACCGCGTGGCCAATGCCGTGGCGCTGGGCAACCTGCAACTGGGCAACCGCGTGGTGGTGGATGGCGTCAACCCGGTGGCCGAGAGCCGCCAGGCATGGCGCGACGTGGCGGCGATGGCCGGGGTGGTGCTGCTGGACGTGCAGGTGGTGTGTTCAGACCTTGCCGAGCACCAGCGCCGCGCCGAGACCCGCACCGTCGATGTGCCCGGCCTGGTGCCTCCCAGTTGGGCCTCGGTGCTGGCCCATGAGTACGAACCGTGGCCGGTGGCGCCGTTGACGGTCGATACGGCGCGGCTGTCGGTCGCCGAGGGGTTGGCCATGCTTTGCCAGCACTGCGGTTATAGCTGAGGCATCGGGTGCGCCGGACGCAGCCTGCGGCAGCTGCTACGGGGGGATGGCGTTGCCCTTGTAGCAGCAACTGTCTTGAAACGGCGTCGTCTGCATCGCGACTAAAGTCGGCTCCTACCCCGTACGTGGTAGGAGCCGGCCTTGGCCGCGATGCAGGCGACGCGATCGACGAGGTACACGGGGCCCCGTAGCAGCGGCCGCCAGGCCGCGTCATCGGCGCGTGGACGCAAGACGCAGCCTGTGGCAGCTGCTACGGGTGGGGAGGGCGGGCGCCCATCATCTCGCCTATGCGGGTCACCAGCGCCTCCACCGCGAATGGCTTGGTCAGCACTTGCATGTCCGGCCCCAGGCTGTTGCCGACGGCGGCGTTTTCGGCGTAGCCGGTGATGAACAGCGTCTTCAGGCCGGGCCGCACCTCGCGTCCGGCGTCGGCCATCTGCCGGCCGTTCATGCCGCCCGGCAGGCCGACGTCGGTGATCAGCAGGTCGATGTGCACGTCCGAGCGCAGCACCTTGAGCCCAGCCATGCTGTCGCCGGCCTCGATAACGGTGTAGCCGAGGTCGGCCAGCACGTCGTTTAGCAACAGGCGCACGGTGGGCTCGTCGTCGACGATCAGAATGGTTTCCGCCGCCTCGGTAAACGGCACCACCGGCTGGCCGCTGTCCTGGACGTCCTGCGCAGCCTGGCCAGGGTAGCGCGGCAGGTAGATGCACAGGGTGCTGCCCTGGCCCACCTGGGAGTGGATACGCACCTGGCCACCGGATTGCTTGGCGAAACCGTAGATCATCGACAACCCCAGGCCGGTGCCCTGGCCGATGGGCTTGGTGGTGAAGAACGGGTCGAAGGCCTTGGCAATCACGTCCGGCGCCATGCCGGTGCCGGTGTCGGTCACGCACAGTGACAAGTACTGCCCCTCGGGCAGGTCATGGCCGTGGGCGGTTTCGCCGTCCATCCAGTGGTTCGCGGTTTCGATGGTGATGCGGCCGCCGTTGGGCATGGCGTCGCGGGCGTTGATGCACAGGTTGAGCAAAGCGTTTTCCAGCTGGCTGGCGTCCACCAGGGTGGGCCACAGGTCGCTGGCGCCCTGGGTTTCCACGAGAATGCTGGGGCCCACGGTGCGCTGGATCAGCTCGATCATACCGGCCATCAGCGTGTTGACGTTGGTGGGGCGCGGGTCCAGGGTTTGCCGCCGCGAGAAGGCCAGCAGCCGGTGGGTCAGGGCGGCCGCGCGGCGGGTGGCGCCCAGCGCCGTGGTCATGTATTTGTCGACGTCTTTCATGCGGCCTTGGGCGATGCGCGCGCCCATCAGCTCCAGGGCCCCGGAAATGCCCGCCAGCAGGTTGTTGAAGTCGTGCGCCAGGCCGCCGGTAAGCTGCCCCACGGCTTCCATTTTCTGCGACTGGCGCAGCTTTTCCTCAGCCTGCATCAGCTCGGCCGAACGCTCGGCCACACGCTGTTCCAGGGTGTCGTTGAGGGCCCGCAGGGCGGCGGTGGCGCGGTCGCGCTGGGCTTCCACCGAGCGCCGTTCCTCGGCGTCGATCAGTACCCCCGGGAAGCGCAGCGGCGTGCCATCTTCGGCCAGGTCGACACGGCCATTGGCCTCTATCCAGTAGTAGCGGCCGTCGGCCCGGCGCACCCGGTACTGGTGCGAATAGGCGCCGCCACGGGTCTTGACCTCGTTGATGGCGGCAATCAGGCCGTCGCGGTCGTCGGGGTGCACGGTAGTCACCACCTGTTCAAGGCTCAGGCCCTCGCGGCCCAGTGACGGGTCGAGGTTGAAGACGTTGGCGAAGGCCTCGTCCACGGTGAACTGATCGGTGGGCAGGTCCCAGTGCCAGGTGCCGATGATTGCGCCGGCGGCCAGCGCCAACTGCACCCGTTCGACGTTTTCGCGGGCCAGGGCTTCGCTGGCCAGCAGGCGCTCCTGGGCCTTGCGTCGTTCGGTGACGTCGCTGAAGAAAATCGCGATTTGCCGGTCGGCCGGGTCGCCCACGCGGATGGCGCGCACATCGAACCAGCGCTCGAAAGTGGTGGCGTAATTTTCGAAGTTGGCCGACTCGCCCGTCTTGGCCACGTGGCCGTAGGTTTCGAACCAGAACTTTTCCAGGTCCGGGGCGAACTCGGTCACCCACTTGCCGCGCAGGTTCACCCCCGAGTGGCGCTCGAACGCCGGGTTGGCCTCCACGAAGCGGTAGTCCACGGGGTAGTCGTCGGCGTCGAACTTGACCTCGACAATGGCGAACGCCGCCTCGATGGTCTCAAGAATCGTGCTGAAGCGTTCTTCGCTCTGGCGCAGCGCGTCGGTGTTTGCCTGGGCGGCCAGGCGGTTGCGCTCCCGGGCGTCGGCAAGCGCCAGGCGCAAGCGTGCGTTTTCGGCCTGCAACGCGTGCAAGGTGCTGTGCGGTGGTACTTCCCCTAGGTGCATCGTGTGTTCCTGTTGCCGGCCGTGCGAGCATGTAGTGCGATGATTGCACTTTGATGCCAGGTTTGCGCAAGAGTTGCATCGTCGCAGGCCACGCTTTTTTGGCCATTGCCACTAATCTGGATAGAGTACTGTCCCCAGCCTTCCTGCCCGGCCAAACCCTCATGACCCTAGAATTGGTTCAGACCGCCCACGTTGCCCAAGACCGCTTCCGGCTGCTGATCGACTCGATCACCGACTACGCCATCTACATGCTCAACCTGGACGGCGAAATCACCAGTTGGAACGCTGGCGCCAAGCGCTTCAAGGGCTATGAGGAACAGGAGATCCTGGGCCAGCATTTTTCCAGGTTCTACACCGAGGCCGACCGCGCCGCCGGCATGCCCCAGCGGGCGTTAGCCTGTGCGGCGGAGCAGGGGCGGTTCGAAAGCGAGGGCTGGCGCGTGCGCAAGGACGGCTCGCAGTTCTGGTGCCACGTGATCATCGACCCGATCCGCGCCCCCGGCGGCGAGCTGATCGGCTTCGCCAAGGTGACCCGCGACCTGACCCAGCAGCGCGTGGCCCAGGAGGCGTTGCGCCAATCCCAAGAGCAGTTCCGCCTGCTGGTGCTGGGCGTCACCGACTACGCCATCTACATGCTCGACCCCGACGGCATCATCACCAACTGGAACGCCGGCGCCCAGCGCATCAAGGGTTACCGGCCCGACGAGGTGATCGGCAAGCACTTCTCGATGTTCTTCGAAGAGGCCGCGCGCAACGCCGGCGAGCCGCAACGCAGCCTGGCCAAGGCGCTGGCCGAGGGGCGTTTTGAAAACCGTGCCTGGCGGGTGCGCAAGGATGGCACGCGGTTCTTCGCCAACATCGTCATCGACCCGATTCGCGACGACGCCGGCACGTTGCTGGGCTTCGCCAAGATCACCCGCGACATCACCGAGCAGGTGGCCACCCAGCGCGCCCTCGACGAGGCCCGCGAGGCCCTGTTCCAGTCGCAGAAAATGGAGGCGCTGGGGCAACTGACCGGGGGCATTGCCCATGACTTCAACAACCTGCTGATGGTGATTCTCAGCAGCCTGGAAATTGTCCGCCGGCGTTTGCCGCCCGACCCGCGCATCAGCCCGCTGCTCAACAACGCCGTGCAGGGTGCCCAGCGTGGCGCCTCGCTGACCCGGCGCATGCTGGCATTCGCCCGCCGCCAGCAACTGGTGCTGGAGCCGGTGGACCTGGGCGTGATGGTGCGGGGCATGGCCGACTTGCTGCAAAGCTCCCTGGGTTCGCGTATTCAGATCGAGACGCGCTTCCCGCTGTTCGTGCGCCCGGTGCGTGCCGACGGCAACCAGCTGGAACTGGCGGTGCTGAACCTGGCGGTGAACGCCCGTGATGCGATGCCCGATGGCGGCGTGCTGGTGATCGAGGCCCGTGAATGCCAGCTCGCCGAGCCCCGGGATGGCGTGGCGGCGGGCAATTATGTGTGCCTGGCGCTGACCGACACCGGCGAGGGTATGGATCCATTGACCCTGGCGCGGGCCACCGAACCGTTCTTCACCACCAAGGGCGTGGGCAAGGGCACCGGCCTTGGCTTGTCGATGGTAGACGGCGTGGCCGCCCAGGTAGGCGGCAAGCTGGTGGTGCGCAGCGCCCGGCCCGGCGGCACCACGGCGGAACTGTGGTTGCCGGTGGACGAGGGCGTGGCGGTAACCGCCCCGGCGGCCGCGGCCCACACCCAGGTAAGCACGGCCAAGGGCATGAGCGTGCTGCTGGTGGACGACGACCCGCTGATTCTGGTCAGCGCCGAAGCCATGCTCGAAGACCTCGGCTGCCGCGTGCACACCGCCGCTTCGGGCGAGCAGGCGCTGGCGCTGCTGGAGCAGGCTCGCGACGGTTTCGACCTGCTGATTACCGACCACATGATGCCGCACATGTCCGGCCCGCAACTGGCCGCCCGCGCGCTGGTGGTGTGCCCGGGGCTGCAGGTGCTGGTGGTCAGCGGCTTCGGTGAAGTGGACAACGCCGCCACGGCATTCCCGCGGCTGGCCAAACCGTTCGACCAGCAGAGCCTGGCCAAGGCGTTGGCGGGTTTGCACGTGGGCTGACGGTGCAGCGTTCGCTTCAATGGATCCATTGAGTGGAATTTCTGTTGACCTGTTCGGGTGTTTTAGGATTTTATGGATCCATAAAAACAAAACCTGAGAGGTCCCCATGTATCCCAAGAACACTTGGTACGTTGCCTGCACCCCCGATGAAATCGCCGACAAGCCCCTTGGCCGGCAAATCTGTGGCGAACACATTGCCTTCTACCGCGGCGCCCAGGGCCAGGTCGCCGCAGTCGAGAATTTCTGCCCGCACCGTGGTGCGCCGCTGTCCCTGGGCTATGTCGAGGACGGCAACCTGGTGTGCGGCTACCACGGCCTGGTGATGGGCTGCGACGGCAAGACCGTGGCCATGCCCGGCCAGCGCGTGCGCGGTTTCCCCTGCAACAAGACCTACGCAGTGGTGGAGCGCTACGGCTTCATCTGGGTATGGCCAGGCGATCAGGCGCAGGCCGACCCGGCGCTGATCCATCACCTGGAGTGGGCCGTCAGCGATGAATGGGCCTATGGCGGCGGGCTGTTCCACATCGGCTGCGACTACCGGCTGATGATCGACAACCTCATGGACCTGACCCACGAAACCTACGTGCATGCCTCCAGCATTGGCCAGAAGGAAATCGACGAGGCGCCACCGGTGACCACGGTGGAGGGCAACGAGGTAGTGACCGCGCGGCACATGGAAAACATCATGCCGCCGCCGTTCTGGCGCATGGCCCTGCGCGGCAACAACCTGGCGGACGACGTGCCGGTGGACCGCTGGCAGATCTGCCGGTTCACCCCGCCCAGCCACGTGCTGATCGAAGTGGGCGTGGCCCACGCCGGCAAGGGCGGCTATAACGCCCCGGCGCAGCACAAGGCCTCAAGCATTGTGGTGGACTTCATCACCCCGGAAACCGAGACCTCGATCTGGTACTTCTGGGGCATGGCACGCAACTTCAACCCACAGGATGAGGCGCTGACCGCGAGTATTCGCGAGGGGCAGGGCAAGATCTTCAGCGAAGACCTGGAGATGCTGGAGCGCCAGCAACAGAACCTGCTGGCCAACCCCCTGCGCAACCTGCTCAAGCTCAACATCGACGCTGGCGGCGTGCAGTCGCGGCGCGTGCTGGACCGCCTGATCGCCCGTGAGCATGCACCGGTGGGGGAAGCCTCATGATCGAGGTAGTGGTGACCGCGCGTCACGATGAAGCCGTGGATATCTGCAGCTTCGAGCTGACCGCAGCCGATGGCCAGGCGCTGCCGGCGTTCAGTGCCGGTGCGCACATCGACGTGCACCTGGCCGATGGCCTGGTGCGCCAGTATTCGCTGTGCAACCACCCGCAGGAGCGCCACCGCTACCTGATCGGCGTGCTCAAGGACGCCGCCTCGCGCGGCGGCTCGCAAGCCATGCACGAGCAGGTCCGGCAGGGTGATCGGCTGCGCATCAGCGCGCCGCGCAACCTGTTCGCCCTGCAGCCGGGCGCCGAGCGCAGCCTGTTGTTCGCCGGTGGCATCGGCATCACGCCGATCCTGGCCATGGCCGAAGCGCTGGCCCGCGGCGGTGCACTGTTCGAGCTGCATTATTGCGCCCGTTCCAGCGAACGCGCCGCGTTCCTGGCCCGGCTGCAGGGCGCGCCCTTTGCCGAGCGCGTGCAGGTGCATTTCGACGAACTGCCCGACACCCGCCTCGACGCCGCGCAGGTGTTGGCCAACCCGCAACCCGGCCAGCACTTGTACGTGTGCGGCCCGGCAGGGTTCATGGCCTACGTGCTGGACACGGCCAAGGCCCAGGGCTGGCGGGACGAGCAGCTGCACCGCGAATATTTCGCCCCGGTGGCGGTGGACACCTCGGCCGACGGCAGCTTTGCGGTCAAGCTCAACCGCTGCGGGCGCACCTTCCAGGTGCCGGCGGACAAGACTGTGGTGCAGGTGCTGGAAAGCCATGGGGTAGAGGTGCCGATTTCCTGTGAGCAGGGCGTCTGCGGCACCTGCCTGACCCGCGTGCTGGACGGCGTGCCCGAGCACCGCGACCTGTTCCTCACCGAGGAAGAACAGGCCGCCAACGACCAGTTCACGCCGTGCTGCTCGCGAGCCCGGTCGCCGTTGCTGGTGCTGGACCTCTGAGGTGCTTCGGCCCGTAGCCGCAGCCTGTTGGCAGCGGCTACGGGGCTCGGTGCAAAAACGCCAACACATGGCGGATGAACTCGTCCGGCGCCTCTTCCATCACGAAATGCCCGCACCCTTCGATGATCACCCCTTGCAGCTGCCGCGCATGGCCTTCCAGGGTGCGCAACGGCGCGTCGCCCGTGGCGTGCTCGGCGCCAATCGCCAGCACCGGCATGGCCAGCGGCCGCTGCGCCCGCAGCAGGTTCTGGCGAATGGTTTCCGGGATGGCGCGGTAATAGGCGAACCCGCCGCGCAGCCCGCCAGGCGCTGAATAGGCGCGGATATAGGTGTCGGACGCCACCGCATGGCGGCGGAATGCCCAACGGTCAAACATGAAATTCAGGTACGGCGCTTCCCGGCCAGTGATCAGCATTTCGGGCAGGTCGCGCACCTGGTTGAACAGGAAATGCCAGAGGAAAATGTTCTGCTCCGGCGCCACGAATATCGGCGGCGCCTCGGCCAGCCCCGGTATCACTGCCTCGGTCATCACCACGCTACGCACGGCGGCTGGGTGGTCGGAGGCCAGGGCGTAGGCGATCCACATGCCCACATCGTGGCCCATCAGGTGGAAACGCTCGTGCCCCAGTTGCGCCATGGCCTGCTGCAGCACGCTGGCCACGCTGCCGGTGTCGTAGCCCTGTTCGGGGCGGTCGGAGTCGCCCAGGCCTGGCGGGTCCACGGCTATCGCCAGGTAACCGTCGGCGGCCAGGGCCTGCATCACGTGGCGCCAGGCGTACCAGGTCTGTGGCCAGCCGGGCACCAGCAGCACCGGCGTGCCGCTGCCGGCGCTCACGCAATGCAGGCGCAGGCCCTGCACGCGCACGTAGTGGTGGCTGAAGCCGGTGTCGCAGATAGGCGCGTGTTCAACGGGCAGGTTCATGGGTGGGTGCTCCTTGCGGTTGGGGTCATGCCCAGCAGTTGCTGTATGCGTGCGGGTGGCATCGGCACGGCGGCAAAGTCATCGAACACCCGGTCGGTGACGCGGATGATGTGCTGGTTGATGAACGCCACGCCTTCACGGGCGCCGTCTTCCTGGTTTTTCAGGCAGCACTCCCACTCCAGAGTGGCCCAGCCGGGGTAGTCATATTGGGCCAGCTTGGAAAAGATGGCCTTGAAGTTCACCTGGCCATCGCCCAGTGAACGGAAGCGGCCGGCGCGTTCTGCCCAGTCGCTGTAGCCGCCGTAGATGCCCTGGCGGCCGGTGGGGTTGAACTCGGCATCCTTGACGTGAAACATGCGGATGCGCGTGTGGTAGATGTCCAGGTAGCTGAGGTAATCCAGTTGCTGCAGCACGAAATGGCTGGGGTCGAAGAGCAGGTTGCAGCGTGGGTGCTGGCCCACCAGGTCGAGGAAGCGTTCGAAACTGGTGCCGTCATGCAGGTCTTCGGCTGGGTGGATCTCGAAGCACAGGTTCACCCCGGCCGCCTCGCACTCGTCGAGGATCGGCCGCCAGCGCCGCGCCAGTTCCTTGAACGCCGCGTCGATTAGACCGTCCGGGCGCTGGGGGAACGGGAACAGGTACGGCCACGCCAGCGAGCCGGAGAAGGTGCCCATGTCCGTCAGGCCCAGGCGCGCCGACGCCCGGGCCGCCAGTTTCACCTGCTCGATGGCCCAGGCTGTGCGCGCCTCGGGGTGGCCGCGCAGGTGCGCTGGAATGAACGCCTCCCACATGGGCTCGTAGGCGGGGTGCACCGCCACCAGTTGGCCGTGAATATGGCTGGTCAGTTCGCTTACCTGCAAGCCGTGCTCGGCCAGCAGGCCCTTGATGTCGTCGCAATACGCCTGGCTGTGCGCGGCTTGCGCCACGTCGAACAGGCGTGCGTCCCAGGTGGGAATCTGCAGGGCCTTGAAGCCCTGGGCAGCAGCCCAGGCAGCCAGGTGCGGCAGGCTGTCGTAGGGCGGTTGGGCGCTGCTGAATTGGGCCAGGTGCAGGCTGGGGCCTTTGAGGGTTCGCATGGGTCCATCCTATTGTTTGTCGATCAACAAAGAATAGAGTTCAGGGATGACAAGCGTCAAGCGCATCTGCGTTAAACTGCGCGCTCTCGATTTCCAGGCGGAACCACATGGCAGGGCGACCAAGGCAGTTCGACAAGCAGCAGGCACTGGCGCAAGCGATGCGGGTGTTCTGGGAACATGGCTACGAAGGCACGTCGATGTCGACGCTGGTCGAGGCGCTGGGCATTGCCTCGGCGCGCATCTACGCAGCGTTCGGCAGCAAGCAGCAGCTGTTCGAGGAAGCGGTGGCGCTGTACGAAAGCGGCGAGGGCGGTTTTGCCGAACGGGCGCTGGCCCAGGCGGATATCGGCGCTGCCATCGGCCAGATGCTGCGCGACGCGGTGGCCACCTACACCCGTGCCGATCACCCGCGTGGCTGCCTGGTGGTGAGTGCTGCAAACGGCGTGGCGGCGGAAAATCTCGGCGTGCTGAACTGGCTGGCCGGGCACCGCCAGCAGCGCACCCAGTCGCTCATCGCGCGCCTGCAGGCGGCCCAGGCGCAGGGGCAGCTGCCGGCGACGGCCGACGCGCAGGCGCTGGGGGACTTCTACGCCACCTTCCTGCATGGGTTGTCGGTGCAGGCCCGCGACGGCGTGCCGGCGGCGGCGTTGTTGCAGGCGGTGGCGCAGGCGTTGAAGTTATTGCAATGACGTTCCTGGCAATGCCTCGCGTCTGTGACGCGGCCTGCGGCCGCTACATCCTGTGGGAGCTGGCGTGCCAGCGAGCTGTTGGGGCCATAAAAGCTCGCTGGCAAGCCAGCTCCCACAAAGACAGTTGCTGCTACGGGTTTTGCGTAGCAGCTGCCGCAGGCTGCGTCCTCGGTCAACGCAGGCTCCAGGATACGCCTACGTAAACCCCCATCCCTTCCCCCGGCGTGGAGCGCGCCGCGTCCACGCCCTTGTCGTCGTAGCCCGGGGTCACGGTGGCAGCGTAGTGCTGGTCGGTCAGGTTGCGCATGTCCACCCAGGCCTGCCAGTCGCCCTTGGGCGCGTTGTAGCCCAGGGTGGCGCCGAACAGGGCATAGGCGTCGGCGTAGTAGCTGTCGGCGTAATCCACCGCCACTTTCGACACCAGCTGGGTGTTCACCGCAGCGAAAAAGCCCTGCGGCCAGTCGTAGCGCAATTCGGCCTGGTAGTAATGCATGGGCAGGCCGGGCAGGCGGTTGCTGCCGAACTGGTCATCGTTGCGGTAGTGGAAGTCGCTGAAGGTGTAGGCCTGGCGCAGGCTCAAGGCGCCCACGCCGTCGCGCGCCCACAGGGTGCTTTGCAGGCTGGCTTCAACGCCCTGGTGCACGGTGGGGCTGGCATTGAGTTCATAGGGCGTGGTGGCGCTGGCATCCGGCAGCACCGACAACAGTTCGTGGCGCACCTGGGCGTAGTACCAGGCCAGGCTCCACTGGCCGGCGGCGCTGTCGCCACGGCCGCCGATTTCCAGGGTGGTGGCGGTCTGGTTGCGCAGTTCCACCGGCACGCGCTGGGCGCCGGTGGCCACGCCACTGCCGGCCGGGAACAGCTGGTTGGAGCTGTAGATCAGCGACCACGGGTGCGGCGCTTCCACCGAACGGCTGAGGTTGCCGAACAGCTGCACGTCGGGCGTCAGCTGGTAGCGCAGGCCCAGGCGTGGCGCGTAGTCCCAGTCGTGCAGGCTGACCTTGCCGCCGCCCGCCGGGTAGGTGACCGCGCTCTCGCGACGGGTGTAGATGGCGGCGAGGCCGGTGGTCAGCCACAGGTCATCGGCAATTTCCAGGTCGTTGCTGAAATGCAGCACCGTGTCCGAACCCTGGTAGGTGAAGTTGCGGATGCGCGTGCCCGGCGCGTAGCCCGCGGTGTTGCCGGTGGGTATGCGCACGAACTCGCTGGCGCCGTCGTTGGGCAGGTGCTTGGTCACGCGCAAACCCAAGGTGCTGTTGCTTTCCAGGCCCCACAGGGTGTCGCGGCGCTTGTAGTCGAAGGTGCCGCTGACGTCGGTGTAGGCCACTTTCAGGCGGTTGGGGCCTTCGCGCAGGTCCATGGGGTAGTCGTGGTACACCAGCCCGGCCTGAATGCTGGAGTCGTCGTCGATGTAGTAGGTGGTCTTGTTACCGATGAAGGTGCTGCCCGGCTCGTCGCGCTGGTAGTCGCGCGCCTCGTAGGTGGGGTTGGCCGCCTGGGCGTGGTGCTCGATGGAGTCCTTGGTCACGCGCCCGGCCAGCTCGTTGTCGGTCTCGCGGTGGCGGATGTAGAAGCGCGTTTCCAGGTTCGGGTTGAAGCGGTAGCCGAAGTTGGCGATCACCCCCTGGCTGGTGCTGGCGGTGTGGTCCTGGTAGCCGTCCGACTGCGCGTTGGTGACCGCCACGAAATAGTCGAAATCGCCCAGCACCTGGCCCGAACTGACCTGGCGCTGGCGGTAGCCGTGGCTGCCCATGGCATAGCGCACCTGCAGCAGCGGTGAGTCGTAGCCGCTGTGGCTGACGTAATTGATGGCGCCGCCCAGGGCCAGGCCGCCGTAGTCGAAACCGTTGGCGCCGCGCAGCACGTCCACGTGGTCCAACCACAACGGTTCCAGCAACTCGTAAGGGGTGCCGCCCGGGCCGGTCAGCGGCAGGCCGTCGAGCATGGCGTAAATGCCCGAGGCATGCGCGCCCGGCGCGCGGTTGATGCCCGAGCCGCGAATGGAAATCTTCACGCCCTCGTTGCCGGCCGACTGCGCGTACACGCCCGGCTGGTAGGCCAGCACGTCCTGGTTGCTGGCGACGCGGCCCTGCAGCGGCTTTTTCATGTCCACCACGTTGGTGCCGCCCGGCACCTGTGCCAGGCGCACCTTGGCGTCTTCCACGCCGTGGTCGTCGCCGCTGCCATCCTGGTCCTTGATCAGCACCTGGCCCAGCTCCATGTCCTGGGCATCGGCCAGCCCCGGGCAGGCGAGGGCAAGGCCCAGCAGGGCGGCGGGCAGGGTTTTCGGCGAAAGCATGGTATGGCTCCAACGGCGGCTGAGCAGGGGAATAGAGAGGTGCGACGCACTGAGAGACGAACGAAACACAGCAAAATTTGCGTAGTGGCGCGCCAATATTACGAAATGTGAAAAATTTGTCGAAATTTCATTGGTAATTGGGTTAGATTCTCATTCACACTTTGAAACAAATTCGTATTCCCACTCACGTCCGTTACAGGAAGTCTCTCCTTGAAACATCGTCTCCCTGCCAGTTTGTTGCTCGCCAGCGCCTGCAGCGCCATGCCCATGGTTCACGCTGCCGACGACTTGACCCTGCCGGCTACCCAGATCGAGAGCAGTGCCGACAGCACGCAAGGGCAGAGTGTGGGCTACGAGGGCCAGCCGGCGTCGAGCACCACCCGCCTGGGCCTGACCGACAAGGAAACCCCGCAGGGCGTGACCACCATCACCCAGCAGGAGCTGAAGGACTTCAAGATCACCGGCATCAAGGACGCCCTGCGTTCGGCGCCGTCGGTCACCGTGGAGCAGACCGAGACCGACCGTACCGAATTCACTTCGCGCGGCTTCGACATCAACACCTTCGAATACGACGGCATGGGCATGCCGTTCGTGGGCACCGTGCTGGTGGGCGAACAGGACCTGGCCGAGTACGAGCAGATCGACGTGCTGCACGGCGCCAATGGCTTGATGAGCGGCGCGGGCAACCCGTCTGCCACGGTCAACTTCGTGCGCAAGCGCCCCACCGACACCTTCCAGGCACAGATCAACACCAGCGTCGGTTCGTGGGACAACCGACGCGTGGACGTGGATGTATCGGGCCCGCTGACGCCGACCGGCAACGTGCGCGGCCGCTTCATCTACACCCACGACAAGGGCGATTCGTGGATGGACCGCTATGGCCACGAACGCAACGTCGCCGCGGGCCTGCTGGCCTTCGACCTGTCCGAGGCCGACACCCTCACTGTGGGTTTCTCGCAGCACAACAGCGACTCCAATGCCAGCACCTGGGGCAACCTGCCGCTGGTGGACACCAACGGCAACGCTATCCACTACAGCAGCAAGGCCAACATCGGCCAGCCGTGGACGTACTGGAACCTCAACACCCAGCGTGCCTTCGCCGAGCTCAAGCATGATTTTGGCAACGGTTGGAACGCCACGCTGACCGCCACCGTAGTGAAAGAGAAACAAGACACCGACATGCTGTACGTCTACACCGTCACCGGTGACGACGCTACCGCCTACGCCAACCACACCAGCAGCGAGGCCCACCAGTTGCTGGGCGAAGCCAAGCTGTCGGGCCCCTTCAGCCTATTCGGCCGCGACCACGAGCTGACTATCGGCACCTCCTATGGCCGCACCCACCAGAAGGGCCGCGAGTACGACCTCAGCGACACCAACGCCGACGGCTCCTACGACCTGTCGTTCGCCAGCATCCTCTCGGGCAGCGTCGCCAAGCCGACGTTCGACTCCACCAGCGACGCGCTGACGCAGAACTTCGTCGACACCCAGCGCAGCATCTACGCCGGTGCCCGCTTCAGCCTGACCGACGACCTGCACTGGATCGCCGGCGCACGCATGCTCAGCGCCGACGGCTCGGGCACCAGCTATGGCGCCGACTACTACACCCGCGCGCACGGCAAGGTCACCCCGTACACCGGCCTGGTCTACGACCTGACCCCGCAGTGGAGCGTGTACGGCAGCTGGACCGAGATCTACACCCCGCAGTACAACGTGGGCGTCGACAACAAGCTGCTGGCGCCGCTGGAAGGCAAGAACACCGAAGTGGGCGTGAAGGGCAGCCTGATGGACAGCCGCCTCAACGTCACCGCCGCGGTGTTCAAGGCCGACCAGCGTAACGTCGCCGAGGACGCCGGCTACAACGGCGTGCAGGAAGTCTATAGCCCGGTGGACTACAAGAGCCGCGGCGTAGAGCTGCAGGCCTCGGGTGAGGCGCTGCCGGGCCTGGACCTGCTGGCCGGCTACACCTACGTGCACATCGAGAACGACGACGGTGACCGTGCGCGCAAATACGTGCCTACCCACAGCATCCGCGGCATGGCCACCTACCGCCTGCCCTTCATGGAACAGGCCAAGGTGGGTACCCGTGTGAGCTGGCAGAGCGCGGTGCAGAACGACGACACCAGCGCCATCCGCCAGAACGCCTACGCCCTGGTGGACCTGATGGCCAGCTACGACTTCAACAGCAACTGGAGCACGTCGCTGAACCTCAACAACGTCTTCGACCGCAAATACCTGCTGTCGCTGTACAACAGCGCCACCACCGCCAGCTACGGCGCCACCCGCAACGTGACCGCATCGGTGACCTGGAAGTACTGAGGCGCCCCTGCATCCCCTGTGGGAGCTGGCTTGCCAGCGAGCTGTTGACGTTCCCAAGCTCGCTGGCAAGCCAGCTCCCACACGAAACGGGGTCAGGCGTTGGCCTCCGATCGGCTTTTGCAGCGCTGGATGAACCGCCCCAGTTCATCAATCGGCATCGGCTTGCCGAAGAACCAGCCCTGCGCCAGGTGCACTCCGGCGTCGCGCAGCACATTGCGCTGGTGCTCGGTCTCCACCCCTTCGGCAATCATCTTCAGGTTCAGCGAGCGGGCAATCTCGATGATGTGGAACAGCAGCGGGCTGCTGGCCCGCGCCTCGCCGATCTCGTCGACGAAAGCCTTGTCGATCTTCAGGTAATCCAGGTCATAGGTGGCCAGGTACGACAGGCTCGAATTGCCGGTGCCGAAGTCGTCGATCGCCACCTTGAAGCCTTTTGCCCGAATCGACAGCAGCACCTCCCTGGCCTTGTCCGGCACCATCAGCCCGCGCTCGGTGGCCTCGATCAGAATGTTTTCCGAGGTGCCGCCCGAGGCGCGGATCAGCGCCTGCAGGCGTTGCTCGGTCTGTTCGGAATGCAGGTCCTCGGCGGAGAAGTTGATGGCGATGTGGGTGTCGGGGTTGTCCTTGATCAGCTGCACCGAATCGTTGGCGACCATCTCCATCACCTGCGCGGTGACCTGCTGGATCAGGCCGTTGGCCTCGGCGGCGGGAATGAACTCCACCGGGCTGATCAACCCGCGCTCCGGCTGCTTCCAGCGAATAAGCGCCTCGGCGCCCACGCACTCGCCACTGCGCAAGTCCATCACCGGCTGGTACAGCAGGAAAAACTCGCGTCGCCGCAGTGCCCGCAACAGCTGCGATTTGAACGACAAGCGCTGGCGCACGCTCAGGTACAGCAGTACGCCAATGATCACTCCCACCAGGCCGCCCACCGCCAGGTAGCCGGGCAGCAGCGCCCACACCATCTGCGCTACCCGCCCTTCAGGCATGGCCGCCAGCACGGAGGAGTCACCGTCGGTGGAGGGCTGGATGAACACGAACCTGTCATCGGCAAAGAAGGCCACGGGCTGGCGCTGGTACTGCGCCAGCCACTGTGGCTTGAATTCACCCCGGGAGCGCACTACCACCTGGTCGCTGTTGCGGAAGTGGGTAATGGCGATGTCGGTCTGTTCGCCCACCACATCCAGCACCAGGCTGGGCTCGATGATCGCCGCGTAGCCGCCGTGCTCGTTGATCGCGAACAGCGTGCCCGGCGCGTCCGGCAGGGTCACCTGGCTCCAGCGCCGGCCGCTGCTGGCGGTGATATGGCTGGCCGGCCCCAGCGCCACCTGCGCGCGCGCCGACGGCAGGGTGGAGCACAGCAGGCGGTCACCCTGGATATACGCCAGGCCCTGCAGGTAGCTGGCCTCCAGCAGCAGATGTTCCATCAGTGCCAGGTGGTCGGGCGAGCAGGGCGCCAGGCCGGCGTGCTGCTGGGCCGCCACCACCTTGTCGACCTGCGCCTGGGTGCTGGTGGAGCGGTGAATCACATCGGCGGTGATCTCGGCGAGGTACGCGCGCGCGCTGTTATGGCCGCTGCGCACGGCCAGGCACGCCGACAGCACCACCGCGCCGATGAAAATGCCGACGGCGGTGCTGGCGGCCAGTTTTCGCAAGGTCCTTCTGCGCATGGGGGAGGGGGCTCGGGAATTGGGATGGAGTGAAGCGTAGACGAGGCGGCACGCGGTGTACCCGGATGCTCAGCGGTGGTTTTCTACGTGCAGCAGCAACTGTCTTGAAATGGCGTCGTCTGCATCGCGACTAAAGTCGGCTCCTACCGTACGTGGTAGGAGCCGGCCTTGGCCGCGATGCAGGCGATGCGATATACGGGGTATACGCATTCGTGTAGCAGCTGCCGCAGGCTGCGTCTTGCACGCGCGGTGCATCAGGCTCACCGCGGCACCCATGACGCGGCCTGCGGCCGCTGCTACAGGGGGCCTGCGTAGGAGCGGGCCGTGCCCGCGAAGCAGACGCCGCAGGGTTTCAGGCCCTGCGCGGTGAGGCATTCGCGGCCACGGGCCGCTCCTGCAGCGTACCCCGATGGCGTAGCAGCTGCCGCAGGCTGCGTCTTGCCTGCGCGGTGCATCAGGCTTACCGCGGCACCCATGACGCGGCCTGCGGCCGCTGCTACAGGGGGCCTGCGTAGGAGCGGGCCGTGCCCGCGAAGCAGACGCCGCAGGGTTTCAGGCCTTGCGCGGTGAGGTATTCGCGGCCACGGGCCGCTCCTACAGCGTACCCCGATGGCGTAGCAGCTGCCGCAGGCTGCGTCTTGCACGCGCGGTGCATCATGCTCACCGCGGCACCCATGACGCGGCCTGCGGCCGCTGCTACAGGGGGCCTGCGTAGGAGCGGGCCGTGCCCGCGAAGCAGACGCCGCAGGGTTTCCGGCCCTGCGCGGTGAGGCATTCGCGGCCACGGGCCGCTCAGAGGGTCGGGTCAGCGCAGCCTGGCGGCAGCGGCTACGGTGGTGAGCACGACGGGAGTGCGCGGTGGCTTCGGGCGCGGCATGGTGATTATGCTTTTCAGGCATGGGCGGCGGCACTCAAGGCTGGTGCGGTATATGCATTAATCGCCTAACCATCAGATTTTTTATTATTTTATTTTTTCCTCGACACAAATCTATCGTGCGCCTCACTTCCACCTTCCCGCTGGAACCTGCAGGAGCACCGCCATGCTGTCGTCCCGTTTCTTCCGCCCGCTGTTCGCGCTTTCCCTCGCTGCCGCCCTGGTATCTGGTGGCGCCCGCGCCGATGAGGTCAAGGAGATTCGCATCGCGGTGCCGGACATCAGCGCCGGCACCACGCCCAGCGGCGCCGGCATCATTGACGTGCTGCGCGACCAGCAGAGCCTGGAGCAGGAGTTCGCCAAGGACGGTATCAAGGTGCGCTGGGACTTCTTCAAGGGCGCCGGCCCCGCCATCAATGAGGCATTGGCCAACGGCCAGGAAGACTTCGCCTTCCTGGGCGACCTGCCGGCCATTGTCGGCAAGGCCGGCGGCCTCGACACCCGCCTGCTGAGCGCCACGGCGCGTGACATCAAGCTGTACCTGGCCGTGCAACCGGGTAGCGGCATTACCTCGCTGGAGGCGCTGAAGGGCAAGCGCGTGGCGATTTTCCGTGGCACCGCCACGCAGTTGTCGTTTGCCTCGGCACTGGCCAGCCGGGGCCTCAAGGAGAGCGACTACAAGGTCATCAACCTCGACTACAACGCCGCCAACACCGCGCTGGTCGCCAGGCAGATCGACGCCACCTGGTCGGGCGCCGGGCTGATCGCGCTGAAGGCGCGCGGGCTTGCCGAACTGCCGCTGAGCACTGTCGACCTGGGCGGCGCCGGCAGCGTGCAGACCGTGCTGCTGGGCCGCGGCGCCTTCGTCGATGCGCACCCCGACCTCACCGCGCGCCTGCTCAAGGCCCAGCAACCGGCGGTGGCGTGGCTGCGCGACGAGGCGCACAAGCAGGCCTACGTCGATCTGGTGTCGCGCCTGGCCAGCTACCCGGCGGCTATCCTTGCCACTGACGCGGCCGACCAGTCGTTCGGGCGTATTTTCGACCCGCAGCTGGACAGCAGCTTCACCGCCAACCTGCAGCACAGCGTCGACCTGGCCTTGCAGGCGCGGTTGATCCGCAAGGGCTTCCAGGTCAGCAGCTGGGCCCAGCCGCAGTACCTGAACACGGCGCTGCAAGCCGCGCCCACCACCACCCAAGCCAGCCGCTAAGCCGAGGACCTGCCATGACCACCCTGTTCATTTTTCCGGGCGCCTGCTCACTCGCCGCCCACGTCGTCATCGAAGAACTGCAACTGCCCATCGAAATCGAGAAAGTCAGCCTGGCCGCCGATTCGCCCTACCGCCAGGTCAACCCGCAGGGCCGCGTGCCGGCCCTGCTGCTGGACGACGAGACCCTGCTGACCGAGAACACCGCGCTGCTGCCCTACCTGGCCGACCTGCGCCCCGGCACGCCGCTGTTCGCCGCCGCCGGCAGCGTTGAGCGGGCGCAGATCCAGGGCTGGCTGGGCTACTTGGCCACCGAGGTGCACAGCGGCGCCTTCCGCAGTATCAACCGCCCCGAGCGTTTCACCCCGGACGAACAGGCCTACGCCGGCATCCGCAGCAAAGGCCTGCAGCGCCTGGCCGACGCGCTGAAGCCCATCGAAGCCAGGCTGGGCGGGCAGGACTGGCTGGTGGGCAACCGTTTCACTGTCGCCGACGCCTACCTGGGCGTGTTCATCGGCTGGAGCGCCCGCGCTGGCACGCTGCTGCAGGACTTCCCGGCGCTGCAGGCGTTCCTCGGCCGCTACCGCGCGCGTGAGTCGGTGATTCGCACCCTGGCCGCCGAAGGCCTTGCCTGAGGAGCCGCCGATGTCGACGCTGCACACCATCGCCACCTGGGCCCAGGTCATCGCCCGCACGCTGGAGGCGCGCGGCATTGCCAGCGCGCCGCTGCTGCACGAGGCCGGCATCGGCCCCTGCAACCTGCACGACCCCAACCAGCGCATCGCACTGGCTGCCATGAGCGCGTTCTGGCGCGCGGCACGGCGAGCCAGCGGCGATGAATGCTTCGGCCTGGGCGTGGCGGCGTGCAGCTACCCCACTGATTTCCACGGCCTGTACTTCGCCGCGCAAAGCAGTTCCACCTTCATCGAGGCGCTGGAGCGCGGCGTGCGTTTTGCGCCGGTGATCACCACGGCCGCGCTGCTGACCCTGGTGCGCGGCCCGCAGGTGACCCGGCTGATCTACGGCGTGCCCGACGGTGCCCAGGTGGAGCAGGTGGCCAGCGAGGCGTCGATTGCCTGCTCGGTGCGCTTCACCCGCCAGACTTGGCCCGGCATGCCCATCGTGCAAGGCGTGCACCTGGCCCGGCCAACCCCGGCCGATCCCCAGCGCTGGGTGGAACTGCTGGGCTGCCCCATCCAGTTCAACGCCGCCGAGAACGCCATCGACTACAACAACCGCTGGCTGCACACGCCGCTCAACACCGCCAACCTCGACGTTGCCCAAGGCCTGGATGCGGTGCTGGACGGCTACCTGGAACGCCAGCGTTGCCTGAACCTGCCCGAACGGGTGCGCGCGGCCATCCTCCGTGACCTGCCCATGGGCGAGGTGCAGCAGAGCCGGGTGGCCGAGGAGGTGGGCATGAGCGTGCGCAACCTGCACCGCCACCTGCTCAAGCACGCCACCAGCTTCAAGGCGCTGCTCGACGACTGCCGGCGCCAGCTGGCCTTCAGTTACCTGCGCCGCACCGATTGCTCCATCAACGAAATCTGCTACCGCCTGGGCTTCAACGAACCCAGCAGTTTCAACCGCGCGTTCCGCCGCTGGACCGGTGCCAGTCCGGGCCAATGGCGCCGTCATGACCAGGGTACGGCGCCGCTGCCGGCGCCTGCGCAGCACTTGTCCATCGCTGTTTAGCCACATGGCCGACGCGGACCATGGTTTGTCCGCCCAGGCCCCAGCTTTGCCGTTACCGCTCCTTAGCATGGGCACCCTGAACGTGCATTTGGCCTACGTCGCCGCACGCCACCAAGGAGCCTTCACCCATGCTGTCACGTTACGCGGCCACCACGGCCCATCGCCTGAAACCCCTGAGCCTGTCGCTGGCCATTGCCTTGCCGGGGGCGCTGTGGAACGGCGCTGCCCAGGCGGCCGACGACACCCCGACAGCGCCGGACAGCGCCCAGGCCGACAGCACCGGTAGCCCGCGCCTGGCGCCGGTGACCGTCACCGCCCGGCGCCGCGCCGAGGCTTCCCAGGATGTGCCCACGCCCATCACCACCCTCAGCGGCGAGCAGCTGGAAAGCCAGCGCCTGTACAAGATCCAGGACTTGCAGCAGACCCTGCCCAGCGTCAACGTGGCCTACGTGCATGCCCGGGTGTCGAGCTTCGCCGTGCGCGGCATCGGCAACAACCCGGCCAGCGACGGCCTGGAAGGCAGCGCTGGCATCTACCTGGACAACGTCTACCTGGGCCGCCCGGGCATGGCCGCCTTCGACATGCTCGACGTCGACCAGCTCGAACTGCTGCGCGGCCCCCAGGGCACGCTGTTCGGCAAGAACACCACGGCCGGCGTGCTCAACATCACCACCAAGGGGCCTACCTTCACCCCCGAGCGCAGCGTGGAAGTGTCGGGCGGGCAGGACGGTTACTTCCAGGGCAAGGGCACGGTGTCCGGGCCGCTGACCGACACCCTGGCCGGGCGGTTGTCGTTCTACCGCACCCGCGACGATGGTTACCTGGACAACAAGCATGACAGCCGCACGCTGCTGGGCGGCGAGCGCGAAGGCCTGCGCGGGCAGCTGCTGTTCAAGCCCAACGACGATTTCAGCCTGCGCTGGATCAACGAATACAACACCGAGAACTCCAGCAGCGGCAGCAGCGTGATCTACGGCGCCGGCCCGCTGTTCTGGCGGCGCGCCACCCTGGTGGGCGCCAACCCGATACTGGGCCACAGCAACATCGACGGCCGCCAGAACGTCAGCGTGCACCAGAACGCCAGTTCGCTTGAGGCCAACTGGAACCTGGCCGGCGGCTACACCCTGACCTCCATCAGTGCCTACCGCTATTGGCACTTCAACCCGGCCAACGACGCCGACCAGCTCGATGTGCCGGTGCTTCGCGACTTCGGCTACGAGGTGCACGACCGGCAGTTTTCCCAGGAAATTCGCCTGGCCTCGCCCAAGGGCGAACACTTCGACTACGTGCTGGGCGCCTACGCCTTCAAGCAGAACCTGGGCAACCGCATCTTCACCGACTTCGGCCCGCTGGCTGACCTGAACCTGATCGGTGCCAACCTCAATGCGCTGAACAACCTCGACAGCAAGGTCAACGGCAAGGTCGACACCGAGAGCTACGCGCTGTTTGCCCAAGGCACCTGGCACCTCACCCCGCGCCTGGACTTCAGCGCCGGGCTGCGCGGCACCTATGAAGAGAAGGATGCCAACGTGCAGCGTTACGCGCCCACCGGTGGCGGCGCCGCGGTGGTGATTCCCGGCGTGGTCGACGGCAACGCCATCCGTGCCAGCCAGGTGGGTGCCTACGACAGCGGCAACCTGCACCTGCACAACGCCGCGCCGTCGATGCTGGCCAGCCTCAGCTACCGCTTCACCGACGACGTGCTGGGCTATACCTCGCTGTCCCATGGCGAGAAGTCGGGCGGGGTGAACCTGGCCGTGGCCTCGGCGCCCAGCGCCGGGGCCGAGTCACTGCTGGTAGGGCCGGAACGCGCCAACGACGCCGAGCTGGGCATCAAGAGCCAGCTGTTCGACCACCGCCTGCAGCTTAACGCCAACCTGTTCTGGACCGGCGTCAACGGCTACCAGGCCACCACCTACTACCAGCCGCTGGGCGCGCTTACCGGCTACCAGCTGCTGACCAACGCCGGCAGCGTGCGCTCGCGCGGGCTGGAGTTCGAGGCCACGGCGGTGCCGGTGCGCGGCCTGACCCTGAACTTCAACGGCTCGTTCAACGACGTCACCTACCTGTCGTTCAAGGACGCGCCGTGCCCGGCGGAAAACACCACCGCCGCCACCTGCGACCTCAGCGGCCAGCGCGTGGCCGGTGCCTCGCGCTGGATCGGCAACCTCAACGGTGAATACAAGTGGCAACGTGTCGACGGCATCGAACCCTACGCCACCGCCAGCTACGCCTACCGCTCCGCCAGCCAGGGCACCCTGGACAATTCCGAGCTGGCGAAGATCGACGGTTACGGCCTGGCGAACTTCTCGGTGGGTGCGCGGGTGGGCTACGGCGACGGCCTGATCGACGCCTCGTTGTGGGTCAAGAACGCCTTCGACCGCGAGTACTACCTGGCCGTGGGCAACGGCTCCAACGGCCTGTACACCGCCTCCCCAGGCCAGCCGCGCACGGCTGGCATCACCCTGCGCTACGACTTCTGAGGTGCACATGAGCAACCGACAAATGAGCCTGGGCGCATTCCTGATGGGCAGCGGCCACCACGTCGCCGCCTGGCGCCACCCGCGCGCCTGGGCCGGCGGCGGCCTGAATTTCGAGCACTTCAAGCGCCTGGCGCAGGCTGCAGAGCGCGGCAAGTTCGACGCGATTTTCTTCGCCGACAACCTGGCGCTGATGGGCTCGCCGCAGCTGGGCCAGTACACCACCGCCGGCGATGTCTTCGACCCGCTGGTGCTGCTGTCGGGGCTGGCCACGGTTACCGAGCGCATCGGCCTGGTGTCCACCGTGTCCACCAGCTACAACGAGCCGTACCTGCTGGCGCGCAAGTTCGCCTCGCTGGACCACCTGAGCAACGGCCGCAGTGCCTGGAACCTGGTGACCTCGGCCACGGACCTTGAGGCCCTGAACTTCGGCCGCGAGCAGCATTTCGAACACGGCGACCGTTACCAGCGCGCCGAGGAATTCATCGACGTGGTCACCGGCCTGTGGGACAGCTACGAAGACGACGCCTTCGTGCACGACAAGGCCAGCGGCGTGTACTTCCAGCCGCACAAGCTGCATACCCTGGGGCACCGGGGCGCGTACTACCAGGTGCGCGGGCCACTGAACATTCCGCGCACGCCGCAAGGCCACCCGGTGTTGATCCAGGCCGGTTCCTCCGAGCCGGGCAAGGCGCTGGCGGCGCGCACCGCCGAGGTGGTTTTCACCGCGCAGCAGACGCTGGGCAACGCCCAGGCGTTCTATGCCGACCTCAAGGGGCGGCTGGCGGCCCATGGCCGTGGCCGCGATGAGTTGAAAGTAATGCCGGGCATCTCGCCGGTGATTGGCCGTACCCAGGCGGAGGCCGAGGACATTTTCGCCGAACTGCAGGAGCGCCTCGACCCGCGGGTAGGGCTGGGGCTGTTGGCCGGGATGGCCGGCGGCTTCGACCTGTCCGGGTATGACCTGGACGGGCCGTTGCCCGCGCTGCCGGTGAGCAACGCCATGCAAAGCCGCCAGGCGTTGTTCATCGACCTGGCGCGGCGGGAAAACCTCAGCATCCGCCAGCTGTACCTGAAGGTGGCGGGTGCTCGCGGGCACCATACCGTCATCGGCACGCCGCAGGTGGTGGCCGATACCCTGGAGCAGTGGTTCGTGGAAGGAGCGGGCGACGGCTTCAACATCATGCCGCCGATACTGCCGGGCGGGCTGGACGATTTCGTCCAGCGGGTGGTGCCCATCCTGCAGCAGCGCGGGCTGTTTCGCCGCGAGTACAGTGGCACCACGCTGCGCGAGCACTTGGGGCTGGCGCGGCCCGGCAATCGTCATGCCGGGCGCTAGGGGGGCGGGTCAGTTGCTGGCCACGGCGCCGTCGAAGTCCTGTTCGCGGTCACGCTTGTTCAGCGGCGGCAGCAGCGAGCCGATGATCATGCCCAGGGCGCTGATCAGCAGGCCGGCCAGTTGCGGCGGCCACAGGTCGCTGTCCTGGTGGGTGATTTCCAGCAGGCCCCAGGAGCTCAGGCCGAAGACGATCGCGGTGATTGCGCCCTGGTTGGTGGCGCGCTTCCAGAACAGGCCGAAGAACAGCGGCACCACGGCGGCTACCAGGGTCACCTTGTAGGCGTTGCCGACCATCTCGTAGATGCTGGAGTTGGAGTACAGCGCGAACAGGCAGGTGAGGGCGGCGCCCACGGCAATGGTGATACGCATGGCCAGCAGGAACTGGCGGTCGGTCATGTTCGGGCGCATGCGCTTGAGCACGTTCTCGGTGAAGGTCACCGAAGGGGCCAGCAGGGTGCCCGAGGCGGTGGACATGATCGCCGACAGCAGTGCGCCGAAGAACATGATCTGCGCGAACAGCGGGGTGCGTTCCATGATCAGGCGCGGCAGGATCATCTGCGCGTCGGTATCCAGCAGCTCGCTGACCATTTGCGGGTCGATCATGGAGGCTGCGTAGGTCAGGAAGATCGGCAGCATGCAGAAGGTCAGGTAGCAGCAGGCACCGGCAATGGAGGCGCGCGCGGCGATTTTCTCGGTCTTGGCCGACATCACCCGGGCGTACACATCCTGCTGTGGAATGGAGCCGAACATCATGGTCACTGCCGCGCCCAGGAAGCCCAGGATGTCCTTGGCCGAGGTGCTGTGCACCATGGTGAACTTGCCGGCTGCCGCCGCATGCTCGACCACGTGGCCCGCGCCGCCGGCCATGCTGCCCAGCAGGTAGGTCAGGTAAACCAGGCCGCAGACAATGATCAGCATCTGCATGGAGTCGTTCATGGCCACCGACCACATGCCGCCGAACAGGGTGTACACCAGCACGATGCCGGTGCCCAGCAGCATGCCTTCGGTGGTGGTGATGGCGCCGTCGGACAGCACGTTGAACACCACGCCCAGCGCGGTCAGCTGCGCGGCGATCCAGCCCAGGTACGAGCCGATGATTACCAGGCTGACGAACAGCTCCACCTTCGGCCCATAGCGTTTGCGGAAAAAGTCACCAATGGTGAGCATGTTCAGGCGGTACAGCGGGCGGCAGAACACCAGGCCCACCAGCATCAGGCAGCCGAACGAGCCGAAGGGGTCTTCGATGATGCCCGAGAAGCCGTTTTTCATGAACGCGGCGGGAATACCCAGCACCGCTTCGGAACCAAACCAGGTGGCGAACACCATGGCGGTTACCACGGGGAAGGACATGCTGCGGCCAGCCGCCGCAAAGTCCTTGGAGTTCTTGACACGAGTGGAGGCGTAGAAGCCGACACTCACAGTGATCAGCAGGTAAACCGCGACAAACCAGATCAGCATGTGTTCTTCCCGTTCGCACGCGCAGCCTGGCCAGGGCGAAAACCTGGGCACACGCTGGCGAGGCGCTAGACAAAATTGTTTTTTTTGGACGCGTACGGGGTCTCAGGCGGGTGAGGGCGGCCAGGGGGTGGCGACGCTTGCCCGGTGATGTCCGGTACAACGGGTCGGCAGTGTGCCAAACGCGTCAAATATGTCAAACGTTTACAACGTGCTAGCGGAAAATTAGCGACGTCGTTTTTGATAAAAATGAGATAAGTAATTGATTTACAATGAATTAAATTGCCAGATATTTTGGTCGGCTTGTCAATAATTATGGACCTGTGTCGCCCTTGATCCATGCCGTGCCGGGGCCGACAATGGCGAAAACAACGCGCAAGGATTCCCATGTTCTATTCCATGGCAGCCGACGGACTGGTGCTGTTTCACGGCCTGTTCATTATTTTTGTACTGCTGGGCGGGCTTTTGCTGCTCAAGTGGCGGCGCCTGGTGTGGCTGCATCTGCCGGCGGCGGCCTGGGGCGTGGCGGTGGAGGTGTTTCACCTGACCTGTCCGCTGACGTACTGGGAAAACCTGATGCGCCTGCACGCGGGGCAGCAGGGCTATGCGGGGGGCTACGTAGAGCACTACCTGCTGCCAGTGATCTACCCGGCCGGGCTGACGGCGGGTATCCAGCTGGTGCTGGGCAGCGTGGTGCTGCTGATCAATGGCACGGTCTACTGGCGGTTGTGCCGCCGGTGGCGTGGTGAAGCAGTGCGGCCTATTCCTTGACGTCCATGAACTCGCGTGCCCAGGCGACATAGCTTTCGGGCAGGGTGTAGGTGTGGGTCAGCTCGGTGGCACTCAGGTTCTGGGTGCTGCGGGTGAGCTTGCGCTGTTCGCGCAGGGAATCGTAGGTGGCCTTGATGGCGGCGAAGTAGGCGCCGTGGCCGTCGACGCTGATGCGCACGCCCAGTTTCGCCAGGCGGTCGTCGTCCTGCAGCGCCGGGTTGCCGTAGGTCACCAGCATCAGCGGCACGCTGAGGTGCTGGGCAATCTCTTCCAGGTGCTCGAAATCACGCACGCCCACCATGCAGATGCCATCGGCGCCGGCTTCCTGGTAGGCCTTGGTGCGGGCGATGACGTCTTCGGTGGACAGCACGCCGGCGTGGGTGCGGGCGATGATGGTCAGTTCCGGGTCGATACGCGCTTCGAGGGCGGCCTTGATCTTGCCGATGCCTTCGGCCACCGAGATCAGGTCGGTGGACTTGCGGCCGAATTGGGCAGGCAGCAGGGTGTCTTCGATGGTCAGCGCGGCGACGCCGGCGCGTTCCAGTTCGGCCACGGTGCGCATCACGTTGAGGGCGTTGCCGTAGCCGTGGTCGGCGTCGGCGATGAACGGCAGCTGGGCCACGCGGCCGATGCGGGTGGCCTGTTCGACGAATTCGCTCAAGGTGATCAGCGCGAAGTCCGGGGCGCCCAGCACTTGCAGGGACGCGACGGAGCCGCCCAGGATACCGACTTCAAAGCCCAGGTCGGCGGCAATGCGCGCCGACATCGGGTCGAACACGGAAGCGGTGTGGAAGCAGGCGTTGGAAGCGAGCAGCTGGCGGAATGCGCGACGCAAACCTTGGTGGGAAATTCTGGGCATGAGCGCTCCTCAGTGTGGCATCAATCGGTATTACCGTCCGGGCCAAGATGAAATGGTGGGAGACTAACACACGCAATAGTGCCGTTGATGTCGTTTTCGCATCATTCGATGCGCGGACGTTATCAACAGCTTAAACGTTTCAGGTATGAACAATCCCACCACTGATCGGCGATTATACAGTGTGGGATCAAGGACTTGTAGCAGCCGCGTTCCTGTGGGAGCTGGCTTGCCAGCGAGCTGTTGGGGCCTAAAAAGCTCGCTGGCAAGCCAGCTCCCACAAGGTAGCCGCAGCCACGGGAATTATTTGGGCTGCTTGGCCAGCCAGGCCTTCATTTGCGCGATCTCGGCGTCCTGCGCCTTGATGATGCCTTCGGCCAGCTTGCGGATTTCCGGGTCCTTGCCGTACTTGAGTTCGGTCTTGGCCATGTCCACCGCGCCCTGGTGATGGGGCAGCATGCCCTGCACGAACAGCACGTCGGGGTTGTCGCTGGTGGCGTTCATGTTCATGTCCGCCGACATGCCGTGGGCAGCATGCTGGTATTCGGCTTTCATGGCCGCGTTGTCATCGGCGTAGGCAGCGCCGCACAGGGTGGTGGCGAGCATGAAACTCAAGAGTTTGATCACGGTGTGCTCCTGCTGGTCGAAAAGGTGCAGGGTAGACCTTGCCATGGGGGGAAGGTCAAGGCCAGGTGTACACCCTGCAACAGCGTTCCGACACTCTGCCAGCCACCCAACAACCCAGCCACCGAAAAACACCCGCAAACCCTGCCCCAGAGCCCTGGCACGCTCGCTGCATTAGCCGTTCCCGGCGCGTCCCACCACGCACAAGGAACCCCCATGAGTGCCTCGAGCTACGAACACCTGCAGCAGCGCTTTGCCCCCATCTTCTCCCGCATCAAAGACACCGCCGTGGCCCGCGAGCAGCAACGCCAGCTGGCCCATGACGCCGTGGCCTGGTTGCGCGCGGCCGGCTTTGGCGCGTTGCGCGTGCCGGTTGCCCATGGCGGCCTGGGCGCCACCTTGCCGCAGCTGTTCCAGTTGCTGATCGAGCTGGGCGCGGCCGACTCCAACCTGCCGCAGATCGTGCGCGCGCACTTCGGTTTCGTCGAAGGCCGGCTGTCCAGCCGCGACGCCGAGTCCCAGGCCTATTGGCTGCCCAAGGCGGCCGAGGGCGAACTATGGGGCGCAGCCATGGCCGAGCGGACCGACACCTCGCGCAATTCGGTGACCTTGAGCGCCGTGGAGCCAGGCAACCGCGCTGCCGGCTGGCAGCTGGACGGCGAGAAGTATTATTGCACCGGCACCCTCTATGCCGACTGGATCGCCGCGGTGGCTGTGGACGGCGACGACTTTGTCAGCGTCGCCGTGCCCACCGATGCCCCCGGCGTCACTGTCGAAGATGACTGGGACGGCTTTGGCCAGCGTCTGACCGGCAGTGGCACCACGCGTTTCAAGGCGGTGAAGGTGCCCGACCAGCACGTGGTGCGGCGCTTCAAGAAGGACGAACTGCGCGCCGAATCCTACCTCAGCGCCTTCTACCAGCTGTTCCACCTGGCCACGTTGGCCGGCATCGCCGACGCCGTGCTGCACGACGCCAGCGAGTTCGTCCGTGGCCGTACCCGCGGCTTCGGCATTCCTGGCCAGTCCAGCCCCAAGGACGACCCACTGGTGCAACGGGTGATCGGCCGGCTGTCGAGCCTGGCCTACGCCGCGCGCACCCAGGTGCTGGCGGTGGCCCAAGTGCTGCAGGATGTGCACGAGGCGGAGCAGGGCGCGCGCGAAACCGACGCGCATTACACCGAGGCCGAGGTCCGCGCCTACCAGGCCCAGCAGATCGTGCTGGAACAGGTGCTGGAGGCCACCACGCTGCTGTTCGAAGTGGGCGGCGCCTCGGCCACCAGCGCCACCCGGCGCTTCGACCGCCACTGGCGCAACGCCCGCACCCTGGCCTCGCACAACCCGGCCATCTACCGCGAGCGGGCGCTGGGCAACTACTACCTCAACGGCATCACCCCGCATGCCGCCTGGCGCAGCCTGCAGGCCGAAGAGGCCGCGCACGACGAAGCCAGCGCGGTGTGAACGGCGACTTTCATTGATTGCAAAAAAAGGATCACCCATGCGTTACCGCCAACTGGGCAACAGCGACATCAACGTCAGCGTGCTGGGCCTGGGCACCATGACCTGGGGCCATCAGAACAGCGAGGCCGATGCCCACCAGCAGATCGACCTGGCACTGGCCGAAGGCATCAACCTGATCGACACCGCCGAAATGTACCCCACGCCCACCCGTGCCGAGACCTGGCGCACCACCGAGCGCTACATCGGCAGTTGGCTGGCCGCCAGTGGCCGGCGCGCCGACGTGGTGCTGGCGAGCAAGGTGGTGGGACCGTCGCGTGATGGCCAGGCACATATTCGCGACGGCCTGACCCGCCATGACCGGCACAACATCGTCGAAGCCCTGGACGGTAGCCTCAAGCGCTTGAACACCGACTACCTGGACCTGTACCAATTGCATTGGCCGGACCGCACCACCAATATTTTCGGCCAGCGCGAATACCCCTACGTCGACGACAGCCACAGCGTGGCCATCGAGGAAACCCTGGCGGTGCTGGCCGAGCAGGTGCAGGCCGGCAAGATCCGCCACATCGGCGTGTCCAACGAAACCCCGTGGGGCGTGGCCGAGTTTCTCAAGCAAAGCGAACGCCTGGGCCTGCCGCGCATCGTCAGCATCCAGAACCCCTACAGCCTGCTCAACCGCTTGTACGAAGGCGGGCTCTCGGAGTTCAGCCACCGCGAAGGCGTCAGCCTGCTGGCCTATTCGCCGCTGGCCTTCGGTGCCCTCACCGGCAAATACCTGGGTGGCGCGCGGCCCGAGGGTTCGCGCCTGTCGGCGGTGTACCGCACCTTCAACCGCTATGACAGCGCCGCGGCCCAGGAAGCCATCGCCGGCTACGTAGGCATCGCCCTGGAGCACGGCCTGACCCCGGCGCAACTGGCCCTGGCCTACCTGCTCGACAAGCCCTTTGTGGCCAGCGCGCTCACCGGCCAGACCAGCCTGGCACAGCTGCGCGACAACCTGAGTGCGCTGGACGTGGCCCTGAGCGCCGAGGTCAAGGCGCAGGTGCAGGCTATCCACCAACGCATCCCCAATCCGGCCCCGTGAGCGGCCAGGCAAAGGAGTAAAGGCAGTGCCCAAGCAACTGCACGTCAACCTGTTCGAAATGAACTGCGTCAGCCACATCGTCCATGGCCTGTGGGTGCACCCGGAGAACAACCGCCACCGTTTCAATGACCTCGACTACTGGACCGAACTGGCCCAGTTGCTGGAGCACGGCACCTTCGACGGCGTGTTCCTGGCGGATGTGATCGGCACCTACGACCGCTTCCGCGACGGCCCGGAAACCGCGCTGCGCGAAGCCATGCAGATCCCCAGCAACGACCCGCTGCTGGTGATTCCGGCCATGGCCGGGGTGACCCGCAACCTGGGTTTCGGCGCCACTTTTTCCACCACCTACGAACCGCCGTTCGCCTTCGCCCGGCGCATGAGCACCCTCGACCACCTGACCAAGGGGCGGGTAGGGTGGAACATTGTCACCTCGTACCTGCCCAACGCAGCGCGCAACTTCGGCCATGCCACCGAGGTGGTGCACGACCACCGCTACGAGATCGCCGACGAATACCTGGACGTGCTCTACAAGCTGTGGGAAGGCTCGTGGGACGACGACGCGGTGGTGCAGGACCGCGAGCGTCGGGTGTACACCGACCCCAGCAAGGTGCGCTACATCGACCACGTCGGCGAGCACTTCAAGGTGGCCGGCCCGCACCTGTGCCAGCCGTCGCGGCAGCGCACGCCGGTGCTGTTCCAGGCCACCGGCTCGCCGGCCGGCATCGAGTTCGCCGGGCGCCATGCCGAGGTGGTGTTCACCGGCGGCGAGGACACTGCGGCGGTGCGCGCCAACATCCACGCCATGCGCCAGAAGGCCATTGCCCATGAGCGCGACCCGGCGGGGCTTAAGTTCATCGTCATGGCCGGGGTGATCGTGGGGCGCACGGACGAGGAGGTCAGCCGCAAGCTCGACAGCTACCGCCAATTGATGAGCGTCGAGGCGTCGCTGGTGCACGCCCAGGCAGCCGTGGACTTGACCGCTTACCCGCGCGACACCTTGATCAGCGATTTGATCGAGCGCCAGGTCAAGGGCTGGGAAACCCTGCGGCGCTACGTACCGTCGACCACGGTGGGCACGGTGCTGGCGCGGCTGGAGGGTTTCAATCGCGAGCGCTTCTTCGTTGCCGGCACGCCGACCGTGGTGGCCGACCAGATCGAGAAATGGCTGGACGAGGACGGCATCGACGGCATCAACCTGCGTCAGTACCTGACCTTCGAAACCGCCCGCGACTTCATTGAACTGGTGGTGCCGGAACTGCGGCGGCGCGGGCGTTTCCGCGAGCGCTACAACGACGGCGAAACCCTGCGCGAACGCCTGTTCGGCGCCGGCAACGCGCGCCTGCCCGGCGACCACTTCGGCGCCCGCTACCGCAACCCGGCCACCCTGCGCGAACCGGCGCAGCCGCTGCGCTTCTCGGTCCCGTAGCAGCTGCCGCAGGCTGCGTCCGGCGGCGGTCCTGGTTGCTCCAGGACGCGGCCTGCTTCGACGCTGTTGTGGGAGCTGGCTTGCCAGCGAGCTGTTGGGGACACGTTGCCCAGCAACCACCCACGGAACGCTTCCAGCGCCGGCAACGCGCGGTTGCGCGGTGGGT
>NZ_JBWCAM010000023.1:93727-125062 GCF_056175065.1 Pseudomonas sp. JC1203 | reverse complement strand
GCTCCTACAGGGTTGGCAGTCAACCTGTAGGAGCGGGCCGTGCCCGCGAAGGGGCCGGTGAAGCCTGCAGAAAACCTAGAACGTCATTTCGATCACATCATCCGGCACAATCAGCTTGCCCGCAGTCTTGGCGATAATTTCCTCGACGCTGATGCCGGGCGCCCGCTCGCGCAGGATGAACGCGCCGTTCTCGATTTCCAGGTACGCAAGGTCGGTCAGCACCTTGCGAATGCAGCCCGCGCCGGTCAGCGGCAGGCTGCACTGGGGCAGCAGCTTGGACTCGCCGTCCTTGGAGGCGTGGGTCATGGTGACGATGATATTGTCGGCGCCGGCCACCAGGTCCATGGCGCCGCCCATGCCTTTCACCAGCTTGCCGGGGATCATCCACGAGGCGATGTTGCCCTGCACGTCCACCTCGAAAGCGCCCAGCACGGTCAAGTCGACGTGGCCGCCACGAATCATCGCGAAGGATTCGGCCGAATTGAAAATGGACGCACCAGCACGCGCGGTGACGGTCTGCTTGCCGGCGTTGATCATGTCGGCGTCAATGGTTTCCTCGGTAGGAAACTCGCCCATGCCCAGCAGGCCGTTTTCCGATTGCAGCATCACGTCGATGTCGTCGGGAACGTAGTTGGCCACGAGCGTCGGAATGCCGATGCCCAGGTTCACGTAGTAGCCATCCTTGAGTTCGCGGGCCACACGCTGGGCCATTTGTTCGCGGGTCAGTGCCATGTGCAAAACCTCTTGTTATTCGGGGCCGGACGTCAGGCCTTGACGGTGCGCTTTTCGATGCGTTTTTCGAAGGTGCCGAGAATCACCCGGTCGACGTAGATGCCGGGGGTGTGGATCTGGCTGGGCGGCAGCTCGCCCGGGGCGACGATTTCCTCGACCTCGACCACGGTGATCTTGCCGGCTGCAGCCGCCAGCGGGTTGAAGTTCTGCGCGGTGTGGCGGTAGATGACGTTGCCGAAGTGGTCGGCTTTCCAGCCCTTGACGATGGCGAAGTCGCCGGTGATGGCCTCTTCAAGAATGTACTTGCGGCCGTTGAACTCGCGCACCTCCTTGCCTTCGGCCACCGGGGTGCCGTAGCCGGTGGCGGTGTAGAACGCCGGGATGCCGGCGCCGCCGGCGCGCATTTTTTCCGCCAGGGTGCCTTGGGGGGTGAGTTCCACTTCCAGCTCGCCGTCCAGCAACTGGCGTTCGAACAGGGCGTTCTCGCCCACGTACGAGGCGATCATTTTGCGGATTTGCCGGTCTTCCAGCAGCACGCCCAGGCCAAAGCCGTCGACGCCGCAGTTGTTGGACACCACGGTCAGCCCGCGCACGCCCATGCGGCGGATCTGCGCAATCAGGTTCTCGGGAATGCCGCACAGGCCGAAGCCACCGGACAATACCGTCATGTTGTCGGTGAGGCCGGCGAGGGCCTCTTCCCAGGTTGTTACTCGTTTATCGAGTCCAGCCATGTCAATCCGCCTTTTTATCGTTATTGGGCTATTCGAAGCTTAGCCACCGAAGCGTGTCCGGCCCATCTTCTCGCCAACCGAGTTATTTGTTAATTTTGTTTTTCTGATGGATTGATTGAGTTTGCAAAACAATGAACATCAAGCAGCTTCGCGCGTTCCTGGCCGTGGCCCAGGCCTTGAGCTTCGCCCAGGCGGGCGAGCGCCTGCACCTGTCCCAACCGGCCCTGAGCCTGACCATCAAGGGCCTGGAGGAAGACCTGGGCGGCGCGCTGTTGATCCGCACCACCCGCAGCGTGGCGCTGACACCCGAGGGCGAGACCCTGCTGCCCCTGGCACGGCAGCTGCTGGCCGACTGGGACAACGCCGAAGAGCTGCTGCGCCAGCACTTCACCCTGCAGACCGGCAAGGTCTCGATCGCCGCCATGCCCTCCTTCGCCGGCAACCGCCTGCCCGCGGCGCTGAAGACCTTCCGCGACCGCCACCCGCGGGTGAACGTGGCCGTGCACGACGTGATCAACGAGCAGGTACTGGAAATGGTGCGCCACCGGCGCGTGGAGCTGGGCATCGGCTTTGAGCCGGAGTCCACCAGCACGCTGGTGTTCACGCCGTTCTACCTGGACCGCTTCGTGGCAGTGGTGCCGGCCGATTCGCCCCTGGCCCTGCGCGAAAAACTCAGCTGGACCGAGCTGCTGCAGGAAGATTTCGTCACCCTGCAGCGGCCCTCGGCGGTGCGCCTGATGCTGGAGCAGGACTTGGCCAACACCCACGGCAAGTTGTCTGTCGCCTTTGAAAGCCACCAACTGAGCACCGTCGGCCGCATGGTCGCCAGTGGCCTGGGCGTGAGCGCGGTGCCGTCGCTGTGCATCGAACAGATGGAAGAACTGGGCGCGCGTTGCGTGGCCCTGGACGAGCCGCGCATCGAGCGGCGTATCGGCCTGATGCGCCTGGCCGACCACAAGCTGTCGGCGGCGGCGCAGGCGTTGCAGGAGGTACTGATTGAGACTTCCGCCCAGCACCAGCCCACGCCATGACGACGAACGATTTGTGGGAGCTGGCTTCCCACAACACTGTTGCTGCTACGGGGTGGGGGTGGTTTGGGGGATCAGCGGCAGGTCTTCTGCGACGCTGTACTGGCGGGGCAGGTTGACGGGGTGGTAGTCGCCGCTTTCCAGACGCTGCAGGACTGAGCGGTGCAGCACCGCGCCCTCGGCGATGTAGCGCGGCCGCGGCTGGCCGAAGGGCGGCATGCTGCCGATGGTGAAGACATGCTTGTGCAGGGTGAAACTCCAGGCCCGGCGCGGCAGCCATTCGGCCAGCGGCCACGGCCAGGTCATGGAGTCGTGCAACTGCCCCGGGCCGCCGGCCTCCAGCAGTTGCAGCTCGCGGGCGCAGCCCTCGGGGTCCAGCGCCAGGCCCAGCGCCCGCGCCTCGCCCAGCATCCAGCGCAAGGCCAGCAGCGCTGGGCCGGACTCGTCCACCGCGTAGCCGCCGCCCACGTCGCTGTGCACCCCGGCAAACCACACCTGGCGCACGTCGGTGCCCTGCCCCGGGCGTTTCTGCCACAGGTTGGGGCGGAAAAAGCAGCGCCGCTCGTCGATGGACAGCGCGTGGCGGACGCTCTCCACCATCGCGTTGCTGGCGGTGTACGGCAGCACCAGCGGGTCGTAGATCCAGCCCTCGGACTTGACCGTGTCGAACAGGCCCAGCAGGTGCACCTTCACCGGCCGGCCGAAGGTGGCCTTGAACGCATCCTGCAGCTTGAAGTCCGGCTGCTTGTCGCTGTTGCGCGCCTGCAACATGGCCCAGGCATAGTCGAACAGATGCGCTTCGTGGCCACGCACCAGGCCCACGGCGTCGATCAACGCCGCCAGCGCGCGCACGGCGTAGGCGCCCCGGGAAAAGCCGAACAGGTAGATCTGGTCACCGTCGCGATAATGCCGGGCCAGAAAACGATAGGCGCCGCCCACCGTCTCCTTCAGGCCCCAGCCGAACGCCAGGCCACAGAGCCGCGAGGGCAGTTTCTGCCATTCGAACAGCGTCTCGCGCAGGCCGAAGGTGCCCACGCCCTGGTCGTAATAGGACATGACCCGGGCGGGATCAGCCGGCAGGCAGCGGACCATCCGCAGTATATTGGTAGGCTTGAGACTGAAGCGGTTATTGGTGCCGTCCAGGCATACCACGAGCTGTCGACCCATGCCGGTTCCTTGTGTTGAATGTTATTTCCCTAGCGCCGTCAGACTATAAGCCATACATGTTTCAGGGAGTAGCCATGCGCCATCATCGACTCGCAGACACCTCCGTTTCCATCATCGGCCAGGGCACCTGGCGCATGGGCGAGGATCCCGGCGCCAAGCGCCAGGAGGTCGCCGCCCTGCAGCTGGGCATTGACCTGGGCATGAGCCTGATCGACACCGCCGAGATGTACGGCGAAGGCGGCGCCGAACAGGTAGTGGGCCAGGCCATCGCCGGGCGCCGCGAGCAGGTGTTCCTGGTCAGCAAGGTGTACCCGCACAACGCCAGCCGCAGCGGCGTGGCCGCCGCATGCGAGCGCAGCCTCAAGCGCCTGGGCACCGAGCACATTGACCTGTACCTGCTGCACTGGCGCGGCCAGTACCCGCTGGCAGAAACCGTGGAAGCGTTCGAGCGGCTGCGCGAACAGGGCAAGATCGGCCGCTGGGGCGTGTCCAACTTCGACGTCGACGACCTGGAGGAGCTCGATGACGAGCGCTGCACCACCAACCAGGTGCTGTACAACCCCGAGGCCCGCGGCATCGAATTCGACCTGCTGCCCTGGAGCCAGGCCCGCAGCCTGCCGACCATGGCCTACTGCCCCATCGCCCAGGGCGGCAAACTGCTGCGCCACGCGGCGTTGCAGGCCATCGCCGACAAGCATGGCATCACCGCCGCCCAGGCCTGCCTGGCGTGGGTGCTGCGCGAGGACGGGGTGATTGCCATCCCCAAGGCCGTGCACCCCGACCATGTGCGGCAGAATGCAGCCGCTGCCGCTATCCAACTGGATGATGAAGACCTCAAACAGCTGGATCTGGCGTGCCCACCACCCAAGCGCAAGCAGCATCTTGCAATGGTTTGACGGAGAAATTTCCCTGCTGGCGGTCGGCCAGCGCGCTTTTCAAAGGCCGGCCCGCTGGCGGATAATGCGCCCCGATTGCACCCAGTCGCAGGCACTGCATGGGCACACCGTTCGAGGAAATATGGTTTCTGTCACCGTCACCGCCAAACAGCTGGAAGTCACCCGCATCGTCGACGTGCTGTCGCGCGCCATCGCCCAGCAACGCCTGCGCCCTGGCACGCGGCTGGTAGAGGCGCAGATCGTCGAGACCCTGCAGGCCAACCGCAACCACGTGCAGGTGGCCCTGCAGCGCCTGGCCATGCAGCACATCGTCACCATCGAGACCAACCGCGGCGCCATCGTCTCGCAACCTTCCGGCCAGGAAGCGCGCGAAGTGTTCGCCGCGCGCCGGGCCATCGAGCGCGCCGTCGTCGAGGCCATCACCCCCGACGCCCTGGCCGCCAACGCCGACACCATCGCCGCGCAAATGGACGCCGAACGCCAGGCCTCGGCCAGCGGCGACCGCCGTGAAACCGTGCGCGTGCGCAGCGAATTCCACCTGATGCTGGCCGACCTGTGCGGCAATCGTTTGCTGCGCGAAATGCTCGGCAACCTGATCGTGCGCAGCTCGCTGATCGTCTCGCTGTACCAGCGCCTGGAAACCTCCTCCTGCCGCTGCGACGACCACCAGGCCATCCTCGATGCCCTGCAGTCGGGCAACAGCGACAACGCCATCCGCGCCACGCTGGACCACCTCGTCGACCTGGAAAGCCAGCTGGACCTGGATGAGCAGAGCGCACCGGATGTGAATTTGCGTGAGGCGCTGGCTGATCTCTGAACCGTAGCAGCGGCCACAGGCCGCGTCCCAGGCGCCACGGTAATGCCCGCCTGGCGCCGACGCAGCCTGCGGCAGCTGCTACGGGAGGGCCGCCAGGCGCGCCGCCTCGGTTTTCAGGCACTCGGTAAACGCCTCCACCAGCACCGACGCGGGGCGGTACTGCGGCTGGATCAGGCTGACGCTGAACGGCGCCGCCACCGCCAGTGGCCGCAGCACCAGGCCGCGGGCCGCCTCGTCCAGCGCGGTCAGCGGGTTGACGATGGCCACCCCCAGCCCCTGGCGTACCATGGCGCAGACTGACGCGGCGGTGCTGGTCTCGATCACCCCGTGGCGCTGTACGTTGGCACGACGGAACTGCTCGTCGAGCATCTTGCGGTACAGGTCCAGGCCAGACAGGTTGATGAAGGCTTCTCCGTCAAAGTCGCTGAGTTCCAGGCGCGCCTTCGCCGCCAGCCCATGGCCGGCCGGCAGTACTGTCACCATCTCGGCGCAGAACAGTTCAAACCCCCGCGTGCCGCGCGGCGGGTGGCGGCTTTCGATCAAGCCCAGGTCGTAGCGCTGGCCGCTGAGTGACTCTTCCAATGCCGGTGATTCCTGCGCGGTGATGCTCACCGCCACGCCGGGGTACTGGCGGCTGAACGCCCTGCAGGCCGCCGGCAGCAGCACCTGGGCGAACATTGGCAGGCAGGTGATGTTCAGCTGGCCCTGGTCGAAACGGCGGATCGACTCGGCGACGCTGGCAATCTGCTCCAGCCCCACATAGGCGCGCTGAACTTCCTCAAACAGCATCAGGCCCTGGGCCGTGGGCGTCAGCCGGCCACGCTCGCGCACGAACAGCGCCATGCCCAGCAGGCTTTCCAGCCGCGCCAGCTCACGACTGACGGTGGGCTGGGAGCTGAACAGCAGCTGCGCGGCGCCGGTGACGCTGCCGGCGTTCATCACCGCGCGGAACACTTCGATATGACGCAGGGATATGTCCATTGCAAAGACTCGTAATCAAACCCGGGTCATATCAGAACTGAATGGACAGAGAAAAAACAGATATTTTATTGAATGCGCCGGATTGCGCATGATGGCCATCTTTCCCCCTCACGGCCACACGACCATGTTCGATCGCATCCTGCCCCTCGTTCAGCAACACGCCACGCCTTTCTGGACCTATGACGCCGCCGTCATCCGCCAGCGCATCAGCCAGCTGCAGGGCTTCGACGTGATCCGCTTCGCCCAGAAGGCCTGCTCCAACGTGCACATCCTCAAGCTGATGCGCGAACAGGGCGTGCAGGTGGACGCGGTGTCGCTGGGCGAGATCGAGCGTGCCTTGCTGGCCGGCTATAGCCCGCAGGGCGAACCGGCAGGCGTGGTGTTCACCTGCGACCTGCTGGACCGCGCCACCCTGGCACGCATCATCGAGCTGGACGTGGAGGTCAACTGCGGCTCCATCGACATGCTGCGCCAGCTGGGCCAGCAACACCCTGGCCACCGCGTGTGGATCCGCCTGAACCCCGGCTTCGGCCACGGCCACAGCCAGAAGACCAACACCGGCGGCGAGAACAGCAAGCACGGCGTGTGGCACAGCCAGCTGGGCGAGGCCCTGGACGTGGTGCGCCAGTACGACCTGCAACTGGTGGGCCTGCACATGCACATCGGCTCGGGCGTGGACTACGCGCACCTGGAAGAGGTATGCACGGCCATGGCCGACGCGGTGATCGGCATGGGCCACGACCTGGAGGCCATTTCGGCCGGCGGCGGCCTGTCGGTGCCCTACAAGGAAGACCAGCAGCCGGTGGACACCGAGCGTTATGCGGCCATCTGGAATGCAGCGCGCCAGCGCGTGGCCGTCCACCTGGGCCATCCGGTGCGCCTGGAAATCGAGCCGGGGCGTTTCCTGGTGGCCGAGTCCGGCATGCTGGTGACCGAAGTGCGTGCCATCAAGGACATGGGCAGCCAGCATTTCGTACTGGTGGACGCCGGTTTCAACGACCTGATGCGCCCGTCCATGTACGGCAGCTACCACGGTTTCACCCTGCTGGACCGTGACGGCCAGCCACGCACCGGCGAACTGCGCCCAAGCGTGGTGGCCGGCCCGCTGTGCGAATCGGGCGATGTCTTCACCCAGCACGAAGGCGGCCTGGTGGCCCCGCGCCTGCTGCCGCGTGCCGAGGTCGGCGACCTGTTGGTGATCCACACCACTGGCGCCTACGGCGCATCGATGTCGTCGAACTACAACAGCCGTCCGTTGATCCCCGAGGTGCTGCTGGACGGTGACAAGGTGCAGCTGATTCGCCGCCGCCAGACGCTGCAGGAACTGTTCGCCCTGGAACTTGATGCCTGATATCCAAATACCCGTGGGAGCGGGCTCTGCCCACGAAGCGAACGACGCGGTACGCCTGTAAATACGCGGTGTTCTTTTCGCGGGCAGAGCCCGCTCCCACAGGCGAAAATGAAACTTCCCTCATGATCGCCACCCACTATTGTCGGGAGCAAACCCCGAGCGTATGCTGCGCGCGTTTTCAATCACCGCGGAGACCCCACGTGGGCACTTGTTCGAGCGACAGTAGTCGGCCGGTCATCGATACCGGCATTTTCTCGGCGAGATAACGCGCAGCTTCCCTGCCGTGTCTCGCCCTGACGCGAGAGACGGCAATCCTGCCGGCACCCCATGTGGGCGCCGCAGCCTTCCCTTCTCCATAGACTCCCCCTGCCCCGGCCTGCAACGTTGCAGCCAGGACAGCGCACGTGCCTGCGCGATGGTCTCCCCACTGCCAACCGGGGAAAGCAGCGCCATGAATTTCACCCTGCTCAAAGAATTTTTCGCAGGCTTCCTGCGGACCCGCCACATTGCCCGGCACTTCCGCCGCCTGGCCTTGTTCGAAAGCCTCAACGACAGCAATGTCAGCCGCGAGATACCGCCCACCCTGGCGCACACCCTGGTGGCCGCCGCCGGCGGTGACAGCCACGCGCTGCTGGAACGGCTGGGCAGCCACGTCGATGGCCTCAGCGAAGCCCAGGCCCAGGACATCTGCGCCCGCGTCGGCCTCAACGAAGTGGAGCACGAGCAGCCGCTGGCCTGGCACGTGCACCTGTGGCAGTGCTACAAAAACCCCTTCAACCTGCTGCTGACCCTGCTGGCCATCGTCTCGTTCATCACCGAAGACATGAAGGCCACCCTGGTGATCGGCAGCATGGTGGTGCTCTCGACCCTGCTGCGCTTCTGGCAGGAGGCGCGCTCGAACAAGGCTGCCGACGCACTCAAGGCCATGGTCAGCAACACCGCCACCGTACGCCGCCGCAACGCCGACGGGCATATGCGCGTGGAGTTGCCGATCAAGCAACTGGTGCCCGGTGACGTGGTGATCTTCAGCGCTGGCGACATGATCCCTGCCGACTGCCGCCTGCTCACTGCCAAGGACCTGTTCGTCAGCCAGGCGGCCATGACCGGCGAATCCATGCCGGTAGAGAAGTTCGTGCAGCTGCGCGACCCCGCCACGCGCAACCCCATGGAACTGGACAACATCCTGTTCATGGGTACCAACGTGGTGTCCGGCGCGGCCAGCGCGGTGGTCATCGCCACCGGCAACGGCACCTATTTCGGCGCCCTGGCGCAACGGGTCGGCGCCACCGACCGTGCGCCCACGGCGTTCCAGACCGGCGTCAACAAGATCAGCTGGCTGCTGATCCGCTTCATGCTGGTGATGGCGCCGCTGGTGCTGTTCATCAACGGTTTCACCAAGGGTGACTGGATGGAAGCGGTGCTGTTCGCGCTGTCCATCGCCGTGGGCCTGACCCCGGAAATGCTGCCCATGATCGTCACCTCGACCCTGGCCAAGGGTGCGGTGTTCCTGTCGCGCAAGAAGGTCATCGTCAAGCGCCTGGACGCCATCCAGAACTTCGGCGCCATGGATGTGCTGTGCACCGACAAGACCGGCACCCTGACCCAGGACAAGATTTTCCTGGCGCGCCACGTGGACGTGTGGGGCCAGGAATCGGATGAAGTACTGGAAATGGCCTACCTCAACAGCTACTACCAGACCGGCCTGAAAAACCTGCTGGACGTGGCCGTTCTGGAGCACGTGGAAGTGCAGCGTGACCTGCAGGTGGCCACGGCCTTCCGCAAGGTCGACGAGATTCCGTTCGACTTCAACCGCCGGCGCATGTCGGTGGTGGTGGCCGAGCACGACCAGCACCACGTGCTGATCTGCAAGGGCGCGGTGGAAGAGATTCTCTCGGTGTGCCAGCAGGTGCGCCACGGCGACCAGCTGGAACCGCTGGATGACACCCTGCTGGCGCGCATCCGCCAGGTGACCGCCGAGCTCAACGCCGAAGGCCTGCGCGTGGTGGCCGTGGCCGCCAGCGAACGCCCGCCTACCCAGGAAAACTACGGCATCAATGATGAGCGCGAGCTGACCCTGATCGGCTACGTGGCCTTCCTCGACCCGCCCAAGGAAAGCACTGCGCCCGCCCTCAAGGCCCTGGCCGCCCACGGCGTGGCGGTGAAAGTACTGACCGGTGACAATGAGCTGGTCACCGCGAAGATCTGCCGCGAGGTAGGCCTGGCCCAGCAAGGCCTGCTGATGGGCAACGACATCGAGGACATGAGCGACGCGCAACTGGCAGTGGCCGTGGAAACCACCAACGTCTTCGCCAAACTGACGCCGGCGCACAAGGAGCGCATCGTGCGCCTGCTCAAGGCCAACGGCCATGTGGTCGGCTTCATGGGCGACGGCATCAACGACGCCCCGGCCCTGCGCACCGCCGACATCGGCATATCGGTGGACAGCGCCGTGGACATCGCCAAGGAAGCGGCCGATATCATCCTGCTGGAAAAGAGCCTGATGGTGCTGGAAGAAGGCGTGCTGGAAGGCCGCCGCACCTTCGCCAACATGCTCAAGTACATCAAGATGACCGCCAGCTCCAACTTCGGCAACGTCTTCTCGGTGTTGGTGGCCAGCGCGTTCATTCCCTTCCTGCCGATGCTGCCGATGCACCTGCTGGTGCAGAACCTGCTGTACGACATTTCGCAGATTGCCGTGCCGTTCGACAACGTCGACGACGAGATGCTGATGAAGCCGCAGCGCTGGCAGCCGGGGGAAGTGGGCCGCTTCATGCTGTTCTTCGGGCCGATCAGCTCGGTGTTCGACATCACCACCTTCGCGCTGATGTGGTACGTGTTCGGCGCCAACAGCCCGGAGCACCAGACCCTGTTCCAGTCCGGCTGGTTCATCGTCGGGCTGCTGACCCAGACCCTGGTGGTGCACATGATCCGTACGCCGAAAGTACCGTTCCTGCAAAGCCGCGCGGCCATGCCGTTGATGGTGATGACCGGGGTGATCATGGCTATCGGCATCTTCCTGCCCATGGGCCCGCTGGCGCACTACTTCAAGCTGCAGGCGCTGCCGCCGCTGTACTTCGCGTTCCTGCCGGTGATTCTGGTGGCGTACGTGGCGTTGACCCAGGCCATGAAGCGGTTCTACATTCGCCGCTTCGGCTCGCCGCTTCGGCGGGCAATGAAATAGGCGTGGGCGCTGGCTTGCCAGCGAGCTTTTGAGGCCCTCCAACAGCTCGCGGGCAAGCCAGCTCCCACAGACGCTCAGTTGCCGGAAAAGCGGTCGCGGCTATTGGTGAGGTGCAGCACCATCGCCGCCCGCGCCGCGTCCGGGTCCTGCTTGCGGATGGCGTTGAGGATGGCCTCGTGCTCCTGGTTGGCCAGGTAGCCCAGGCGCGCGAAGTCGGCGTCGCCGCGCTCGTCGCCCTTGACCCGCGTGCGCGGGATCATGGTGTCGCCCAGGTGCTGCATGATCTCGGTGAAGTAGGTGTTGCCGGTGGCCTCGGCAATCAGCTGGTGGAAGCGCTTGTCCTCTTCCACGCAGCTGTCGTTGTTGGCCAGCGAGGCCTGGTAATCGTCCAGCGCCTGGCGCATGCGCCGCAGCTGTTCGTCACTGCGGCGCACGGCCGCCAGGGCCACGGCCTGCACCTCCAGGCCCATGCGCAGCTCAAGAATGCCACGCACGCTGGCAGCGGTGTCCAGGCTCAGGCGCAGCCCCAGTTGCGATTCGCGCTCCAGCACAAAGGTGCCGATGCCGTGGCGGGTTTCCACCAGCCCCGAGGCCTGCAGCTTGGAGATAGCCTCGCGCACCACCGTGCGGCTGACCCCGTGCTCGCGCACGATGGTCGGCTCGGACGGCAACTTGTCGCCGGGGCGGAATTGCCCCAGCAGGATCTGCTGGCTCAGCACCTCGACCAGGTCGTGGGCCAGGCTGGTGGCGCGCTTGCGCGTGGGGGCGTTGCTTGGGTCGTGCATGCCAACGGTTTCCGCGGGAAGGTTCACCGTCAGCTTACCACCCCGTGGATTTTCCGTTTACCGCAACAACACGGCGTAACCCAGCGCCATCAATGCCCAGGCCACCAGCGGGTGGAACACCAGCCGCCACGCCCACGCCTGTGGGTCGAAGCCCACCCCGTGCACGTAGCCTGCGGCAATGCCCCACAACATCAGCGTCAGCACGCCATGGCTGTACTGCCCGCGGCTGTCGAGCAGCAGCACCGGGTGCAGCAGCAGGATCAGGCTCAACGGCAGCACCAGGGCCAACGACAGCCAGCGGCTGGCAGGCCGGCGCAGCGGCCCCAGGGTTTCAGCGCGCACTGCCGCCGCCCTCGTCCAGCGCACCGGACGCTTCCAGCCACAACGCATTGATGATGCCGAAGCTGCACGCCAGCAGCACTCCCAGAATCCAGGCGAAATACCACATGTGTTAAGTCCTCAGTAAAGGCCGTGGGGGTTGTCATTGATGTGCGCGGTGGTGACGGTGCCCCACATTTTCGCGTAGCACCACAGCGTGTAGCACAGGATCAGCGGCACGAAGATCGACGCCGCCACCAGCATGATGATCAGCGTGGTATGGCTCGACACCGCGTCCCACACGGTCAGGCTGGACGCCGGGTCGAGGCTGGACGGCATCACGAACGGGAACAGGGCGAAACCGGCCGTGCACAGGGTGCCGACGATGGCCAGGCTGCTGCCCAGGAAGGCGATGCGCGGGCGGTCACCCAAGGCCGCGATCAGCGCCAGCAGGCCGCCGAACGCCCCCAGAAGCGGCGCGATGGCGGTGCTCGGGTACGCCACGTAATTGCCCAGCCAGCCCGGGTTGCCCGCCACTACAGTCTTGGCCAGCGGGTTGAGCGCCACGTTGGGGTCAAAGCTCGAGCTGATCACCAGCCCGCTGATATTGCCTGCGGCCAGCCACGCGCCAGCGCCCAGGAACGCCAGCAGGTAAATGAAGGCCAGCAGTTGCGAGACCTTGCGCGCCCGCTGCGCCATGACGCCCTCGGTGCGCATCATCAGCCAGGTGCCGCCGTGCAGGCACAGCATGCTCAGGCTGACCACGCCCGCCAGCAGCGCGAACGGGCTCAGCAGTTGCCAGAACGAACCGTGGTAGCTGCTGCGCAGGCTGTCATCGAACTGGAACGGCAGGCCCAGCAACAGGTTGCCGAACGCCACGCCAAACACCAGCGACGGCACCAGCGCGCCAATGCACAGCGCCCAGTCCCAGCCCTGGCGCCAGCGGGTGTTGGCCAGATTGCTGCGGTAGTCGAAGCCCACCGGCCGCACGAACAGCGCGAACAGCACCAGCAGCAGCGCCCAGTACAGGCCGGAGAACGCCGCCGAATACACCAGCGGCCAGGCCGCGAACAGCGCGCCGCCGGCGGTGATCAGCCACACCTGGTTGCCGTCCCAGTGCGGCGCGATGGTGTTGATCACCACCCGCCGCTCCTGGTCGTTGCGGCCCACCAGGGGCATCAGCGCTGCGGCGCCCAGGTCGAAGCCGTCGGTCAGGGCGAAGCCAATCAACAGCACGCCCACCAGCACCCACCAGATCAGCTTGAGGTTTTCATAGTCGAACATCACACGGCTCCTTGCAGCACGGGCGAATGGGCGGCGGCAGTTGCGCCGGCGGCGCGGTTTTCAAAGTGATAGCGACCGGTGTGCAGGCTGCTCGGGCCCAGGCGGGCGAACTTGATCATCAGGTACATCTCGATCACCAGCAGCACGCTGTAGAACGCCACCAGCGCCAGCAGCGAGGCCCAGACATCGCTTGCCGAAAGGCTGGACGCCGACAGGTGCACCGGCAGCACTTCGCCAATCGACCACGGCTGGCGACCGTGCTCGGCCACGTACCAACCGGTCTGCGTGCCCACCCACGGCAGTGGCAGGCTCAGCAGCGCCCAGCGCAGCAGCCAGCGCTTGCGGGTTTCGTTCTTGCGCGCCGAGGCCCAGAACGCACACACGAACAGCAGCAGCATCAGGAAACCGCTGAGCACCATCAGCCGGAAGGTCCAGAAGATCGACGCCACGCCGGGAATGGAATCCAGGGCCGCCTGCTTGATCTGCGCCTCGCTGGCGTCCACCACCTGGTCGGTGTATTTCTTCAGCAGCAGGCCATACCCCAGGTCCTTCTTCACCGCGTTGAAAGCGGCCAGGGCCTGCTCGCTGTGATCACCACCGCGCAAGCGCCCCAGCGCCTCGTAGGCGAGCATACCGTTGCGGATGCGGCCTTCATGCTCGGCCACCAGGTCCTTGATGCCGGTGACCTGCTTGTCCACCGAACGGGTGGCGATTATGCCCATCACGTAGGGGATTTTTACCGCGTAGTCGGTGCGCTGCTCGGCCTGGTTGGGCAGGCCGAACAGGGTGAAGGCGGCGGGCGCGGGTTCGGTCTCCCATTCGGCTTCAATGGCGGCCAGCTTGGTTTTCTGCACGTCGCCGATCTCGTAGCCGGACTCGTCGCCCAGCACGATCACCGACAGTATCGAAGCCATGCCGAACGCTGCGGCAATGGCGAACGAGCGCCGGGCAAAGCCGATGTCGCGGCCCTTCAGCAGGTACCAACTGGAAATCGCCAGCACGAAGATCGAGCCGGTGACGTAGCCCGACGCCACGGTGTGCACGAATTTCACCTGCGCCACCGGGTTGAGCAGCAACTGGCTGAAGCTGGCCAGTTCCATGCGCATGGTGACGAAGTTGAACTCGGCACCCACCGGGTTCTGCATCCAGCCGTTGGCGATCAGAATCCACAGTGCCGACAGGTTCGAGCCAATCGCCACCAGCCAGGTGACGCCCAGGTGCTGCACCCGGCTCAGGCGGTCCCAGCCGAAGAAGAACACGCCAATGAAGGTCGATTCCAGGAAGAACGCCATCATGCCTTCGATGGCCAGCGGCGCGCCGAAGATGTCGCCCACGTAGTGGCTGTAATAGGCCCAGTTGGTGCCGAACTGGAACTCCATGGTCAGCCCGGTGGTAACGCCCAGGGCAAAGTTGATACCGAACAGCTTGCCCCAGAAACGGGTCATGTCCTTGTACACCTGCTTGCCCGTCATCACGTAGACGGACTCCATGATGGCCAGCAGGAAGGTCATGCCAATGGTCAGGGGCACGAACAAGAAGTGATACAGCGCGGTCATCGCGAACTGCAGCCGGGATAGGTCGACGACTGATTCGGAAATCATTTCGGACTCTTCTCAAGGGGGGCGGAGGGGGTGCCGAACAGGTGTCGGCCAAGGTTCGTGCCGTCGTCCTTGACGTCAGCCGCCGGGCCAAACCACACCAGGCGGATCCCCACCAGCAGCACCAGCTTGAGCACCAGGACCACGGCTATTTCCCTGGCCAGCGGCTTGTTCAGAAAGGCGAAATGACCGGTCATGGCGGCTACTCGGTGGAGGTGCGCCATTCTTGTAGCGGGGCTTGTGGCCGAAATTGATCCAGATCAATTTCAAATGGCCATCACTGTGTGGCAAAGCGCCACACCACCGACCATCTTGTATGACAACTTCACTTTTCCTGTAGGAGCGGACCGTGTCCGCGAAGCCTCCACCGCTCACGGCCTGACACACCGCAGCGCCTGGTTCGCGGGCACGGCCCGCTCCTACAGCTAGCTCTTATGCCTGAAGGTTTGCGTTTAGCGCCCATCTAGATCAACACATTCCGTAGAATCCATTGCTTCTACCTCATCCTACTTGTACGATGACTGTCAACAGGGGACACCCTGCCACCTACCCGCATAAAAATAATCAGTGGGAGATTTTGAATTGTGAGCAATTCAACGCAGTCCTCTGCCGTCGTCGACGGCGATCCGCTACTGGCGCGCACCGTCGCCAAAGTGAAGAGCCACGTGCTCCCACTCTTCGTCCTGATGTTCATCGTCAACTACATCGACCGGGTCAACATCGGCTTCGTGCGCACGCACATGGAGCACGACCTGGGCATCGGTGCCGCGGCCTATGGCCTGGGCGCCGGGTTGTTCTTCATCGGCTACGCGTTGTTCGAAGTGCCCTCCAACATTTTGCTGCAGAAGGTCGGCGCCCGCGTCTGGCTGACGCGCATCATGTTCACCTGGGGCATCGTCGCCACGATGATGGCCTTCGTGCAGAACGAAGCCCAGTTCTACATCCTGCGGGTGTTGCTGGGCGTGGCCGAAGCCGGCTTCTTCCCCGGCGTGCTGTATTACTTCACCCGCTGGCTGCCCGGCGCCGAGCGCGGCAAGGCCATCGCCATCTTCCTCAGCGGTTCGGCCGCAGCCTCGTTGATCTCCGGCCCGCTGTCGGGTGCGCTGCTGCAACTGGACGGCCTGGGCCTGCACGGCTGGCAGTGGATGTTCGCCATCGAAGGCATGGTCTCGGTGCTGCTGGGCTTCGTCGTGTGGTTCTGGCTCGACTCCAAGCCCCACGACGCCAAGTGGCTGAGCCGCGAAGAGCAGGACAGCCTGGTGGCCGCCATCGACCAGGAACAGAAAGACCGCGAGGCCCTGCAGACCGTCAAGCCCACCCTGGGCAAGCTGCTCAAGGACGGCCAGATCCTGATCTTCTGCGTGCTGTACTTCTGTATCCAGCTGACCATCTATGCCGCCACCTTCTGGCTGCCCAGCATCATCAAGAAAATGGGTGACCTCAGCGACCTGCAGGTGGGCTTCTTCAACTCCATTCCCTGGCTGATCTCGATCATTGCCATGTACGGCTTCGCCGCGCTGTCGGGCAAATTCCGCTTCCAGCAGGCCTGGGTCGCCACCGCGCTGCTGATCGCCGCCGCCGGCATGTTCCTGTCCACCACCGGCGGGCCGGTGTTTGCCTTCGTCGCGGTGTGCTTTGCGGCCATCGGCTTCAAGTCTGCCTCGTCGCTGTTCTGGCCCATTCCCCAGGCGTACCTGGACGTGCGCATCGCCGCCGCGGTCATCGCGCTGATCAACTCCCTGGGCAACCTGGGCGGCTTCGTCGCCCCGGCCACCTTCGGCCTGCTGGAACAGAGCACCGGCTCGATCCAGGGTGGCCTGTATGGCCTGACGGCCACCTCGATCCTGGCCGCAGTGCTGGTGTTCTTCGCCCGCACCCAGCCCAAAGCCCCGACCGCCACCCCGAGCGCGCCGCTGCATGGCACCGCGCTGGGCAAGGCCCACTGATTCCCAAGCACACAGGAACCCGACATGAGCACCCAACGCACCCCCGTCGTCACCCAACTGCAAGTGATCCCCGTGGCCGGCCACGACAGCATGCTGATGAACCTCAGCGGCGCCCACGGCCCGTACTTCACCCGCAACATCGTGATTCTCACCGACAGCAGCGGCAACACCGGTGTGGGCGAAGTACCCGGCGGCGAGCGCATTCGCGAAACCCTGGAAGACGCCCGCAGCCTGGTGGTGGGCCAGCCCATCGGCCAGTACCAGCGCGTGCTCAACCAGATGCGCACCACCTTTGCCGCCCGTGACGCCGCCGGCCGTGGCCTGCAGACCTTCGACCTGCGCATCACCATCCACGCCGTAACAGCCATGGAAGCCGCCCTGCTCGACCTGCTGGGCCAGTTTCTGGAAGTGCCGGTGGCCGCCCTGCTGGGTGAAGGCCAGCAGCGCGACGCGGTGAAAATGCTCGGCTACCTGTTCTACGTCGGCGACCGCAGCGCCACCAGCCTGGCCTACCGCAGCGAGCCCGACGCCAGCGACGAGTGGAGCCGCCTGCGTCACGAAACCGCCATGACCCCCGAGGCCGTGGTGCGCCTGGCCGAGGCCGCCAAGGCCAAGTACGGCTTCAACGACTTCAAGCTCAAGGGCGGCGTGCTGCGCGGCGCCGAAGAAATCGAAGCCGTCACCGCCCTGGCCGAGCGCTTCCCCGACGCGCGCATCACCCTTGACCCCAACGGCGCCTGGTCGCTGAAGGAAGCCATTGCCCTGTGCCGCGACCAGCACAAGGTACTGGCCTACGCCGAAGACCCGTGCGGCGCCGAAAACGGTTACTCGGGCCGTGAGGTAATGGCCGAATTCCGCCGCGCCACCGGCCTGCCCACCGCCACCAACATGATCGCCACCGACTGGCGCGAAATGGGCCACGCCATCCAGCTGCAATCGGTGGACATCCCCCTGGCAGACCCGCACTTCTGGACCATGCAGGGCTCGGTGCGCGTGGCGCAGATGTGCAACGAATGGGGCCTGACCTGGGGCTCGCACTCCAACAACCACTTCGACATTTCCCTGGCCATGTTCACCCAGGTGGCCGCCGCCGCCCCCGGCGACATCACCGCCATCGACACCCACTGGATCTGGCAGGACGGCCAGCGCCTGACCAGGGAACCGCTGAAAATCGAAGGCGGCTTCGTCAAGGTACCGGCCAAGCCGGGCCTGGGCGTGGACATCGACATGGACGCCGTGGCCAAGGCCCACGAGCTCTACAAAGGCATGGGCCTGGGCGCCCGCGACGACAGCGTGGCCATGCAGTTCCTGATTCCAGGCTGGAAGTTCGATAACAAGAAGCCGTGCATGGTGCGCTGATAGCGCAATGCCCCGGACGCAGCCTGGCGGCCGCTGCTACAAGCCTTCTGTAGCAGCGGCCGAAGGCCGCGTCCGTCCCCCCTCAATCCTCCACCCCCTGCCCCGCCACCCCACGCTCCCCCTCCACCACATACCCGGTATCGATACTCACCACCACCGACATCCCCGGCCGCAGGCGTTGCGCCTCCGGCTGGTCGGTGTCGACGGTGATGCGCACCGGGATGCGCTGGGCGATCTTGACGAAGTTGCCGGTGGCGTTGTCGGCCTGCAGCAGGCTGAATTCCGAGCCGGTGGCCGGCGAGATACGTTGTACGTGGCCGCGCAGGCGCAGGTGGTTGAGGGCGTCGACAGTGAAGGTGGCGGGTTGGCCGACGCGCACGTTGGCCATCTGGGTTTCCTTCATGTTGGCGATGACCCACAGGGTGTCGGGCACCAGCGCCATCAGTTGCGCGCCGGAGCTGACGTAGGCGCCCAGGCGCACGCTGATCTGCCCCAGCTGGCCGTCGCGCGGGGCGGTGACGCGGGTGTTGGCGTAGTCGATGCGCGCCAGTTCCACCGCGGCTTCGGCGCTGCTGACGGCGGCTTCCAGGGAGGCGCGGTTGACGATGACGGTCTGCAGGTCCTGTTTCGAGATTTCCAGCGCAGCCTTCGCCTGGGCCAGGGCGGCGATGGCGGCGGCATTGGCGGCGCGGGTCACGTCCAGCTCGCTTTTCGACACCGAGCCGTCGCTGACCAGGTCCTGGTTGCGGCGCAGGTCGGCGGCGCTCTTGCGCGCCTGGGCGTCGCTGTCGCCGATGGCGGCCTGGCGCTGCAGGATGGTGGCTTCGGCGCTGCGCCTCTGTTGCAGGTTGTTGGCCAGGGAGGCCTTGGCCTGGTCCAGTTGCGCCAGGGACTGGTCGACCTTCTGCTTGTAGATACGGTCGTCGAGGCGCACCAGCAGGTCGCCGGCCTTGACGAACTGGAAGTCCTGCACCGGCACCTCGAACACGTAGCCGCTCAGTTGCGGGCCGATGATGGTGGTCTGGCCGCGCACCAAGGCGTCCTCGGTGCTCTCGATCTTGCTGCTGAACGGCGGCAACTCCCAAGCGTACAGCACGATCAGCACGCCGACGATGGCGATGCTGGCGAACATCAGCGAGGAAATGACCCGCACCCGCAGCGAGCGCGGCGCCGTGGCGGCCGGGGCTACGCCCTCAGGGGTGGAGGCGATGGCGTTGGTGGTCGTGGTGGTCGGTTCGGTCATGAATGGGGAGCGCCGCTGGCAGGTACGGGAGGCGGCGCCGGTGGGGCCGCCTGGGTGGTGGTGAGCAGCCACAGGCTGCGGATGAATATCCAGAGCATGGTCAGCACCGCGACGCCGGCGATGAACATGAACACGTCGTTGTAGGCCAGGATGTTGGCTTCCCGGGTGGCCACGGTGGACAGCGCGCGGTAACCCAGGTTGGTGCGCAGCGATGGGTCGGCCACGGTGGAAGCATAGCTGGCCGCCCCGCTCTGCACCCGCGCGACAACCCGTGGGTCCAACAGGGTGAGCTGTTCGACGATGACGCTGGAATGGAATTTTTCCCGCACGATCTGGTAGGTGCCCAGCAGCGCCGCGCCGATCAGGCTGCCGAGGTTATTGCAGATACCGAACAGCACCGAGAAGCTGATCAGGTTGCGCGGGTTGGTGATGACGTTGCGGGTGCCCAGGGCCATGGTCGGGCCGACGAAGAAGGTGCCGCCGAAGGCCAGCAGGAACTGGCTGAAGTACATGTTCCAGGGCCGCGTGAGGTTGTTGGAGAACGAGTCCATGTAGGAGCCGGTGGCCATCAGCGCCAGGGACACGATCAGCGGCATGAACAGGTGCTCGGGGCGGATGGTCCAGGCGCTTACCACCAACCCCGACACCGCGCCCACCAGCATCACGAAATACAGGCTGCGCATCTGTTCCTGGCTCATGTTCAACGCTTGCAGGAAGCCCACCGCGCCGGTGGATTGCTCGGAAGCCACCATGCGGATCAGGATCACGCTGAGCGCCAGGCGGATGGCCACCCCGCTGCCCAGCCAGCGGGTCATGAGCATGGGGTTGCTGCGGTTATGTTCGATGGCAAGGCCGGTGAAGATCAGGGTGATCGACGCCGCCGACGCCCAGCCGATCCAGGGCGCCGACAGCCACCAGTCGATGCGCCCCAGCGACAGCACCGCGCACAGCAGGGCGAAGCCGGTGGCGAGGATGCCGAAGGTGAGGAAGTCCAGCGGCTCGAAGGTCTTGAAACGGTCGCCGGGGGGCAGCTTGAGCATGAACACGCAACCCAGGGCGGTCAGCGCCAGCCCCAGCTCGAACAGGTACAGGCCGCGCCATTCAGCGATCTGCAGCAGGTCTTCGGAGAACACCCGCGCCAGGGGCAGCGCCAACTGCGAGGCGCCCAACCCCAGCACCAGGGCCTTCAGCCGCCATTTTGCCGGGAACGCCTGGGTCATGTAATACAGGCCCAGGGAACTCAGCGCCGCGCCCACCATGCCGTGGGCGGCGCGCACGGCGACGGCCGAGCCCAGGTCGTTGACGAACAGGTGGGCGAAGGTGACCAGGGCGTACAGCACCAGGAAACCCTCGGTGAACGCCCGCAGGCCGAACTGCTGGCGAAACTTCACCAGCACCAGGTTCATGGAAATATTGGTCATGACGTAGGCGGCCGGCAGCCAGGCCATTTCCGCCTGGGTGGCGCCCAGCGCGCCCTGCAGGAATTGCAGGTTGGCGGTGACCAGTGCGTTGCCCAGGCCACCGGTGATGGCCACCAGCAGCCCCACCGCGGCAAAGGCCAGGCGCTTGGGCGTGGAATGCAGCGGCGTCGACGGTGAACCAGGCAACGTCGGCTTTTCGTGGGGCAGCCATTGGTGAGGGGCGTAACGGTCCATTGGCACCTGTTGGAGTCGGAAAAACGTTGACCCTATGAGGGTACCAGTAAATCCGACTGCAACGCGTTGCGCCAGTTCGCAGGCTCACGATGCAAATCCGTAGCCGCTGCCGTAAGGCTGCGCTGGCCCCGGAGTACGCTGAAGATCTCCAGCGAGACTTAGGGCCAGCGCAGCCTGGCGGCAGCGGCTACGGGGTCAGCCGATACACACCTTGCCATCGAACAGCAACCGCGCCGTACGCACCAGGCCGCAACTGATGACCTGGCCGTTGTCGGTGTGCACCGCCACGGTGAACTCGCCGGTGGGGTGTTCCACCGCCAGGCGCTTGTGGGCGCCAGCGGGCACCACGCCAAGGCCATCGGCCACCGACCCCGGGTACAGGCAGGCGGTGGCGACGCTGACCGCGCCGAACACGCCGATGGAAGCGTGGCACTTGTGCGGGATGAAACTGCGGCTACTGATGGCCCCACCCTGTTGCGGCGCCGCCACCAGGCACATTTTCGGCACGGTGCGCGCGCTGACGTCGCCCAGGTTCATGGCTGGGCCGGCCTGCAGGCGGATGGACTCCAGGCGCGCCTTCAGTTCAGTGTCGGCGTCCAGTTCGGCGCGGCTTTCGTAACCCGTGCGGCCCAGGTCGGCGGCGCGGATCAGCACCACCGGCATGCCGTTGTCGATACAAGTCACCGCCACGCCGTCGAAGGTGTCGACGACATTGCCGGTAGGAAACAGCGCACCACAGCTGGAACCGGCAATGTCGTCGAAGTCGATGACAATGGCCGCCGAAGTGCCCGGCACGCCGTCGATACGGGTAGCACCGGCGTAGGCCACCTCGCCGCCCGGGGTCTGCACCTGGGCGGTGGCGGTCTGGCCGGTGTTCTCCATGAAGATGCGCACCGCCGTCACGTCGCCGCTGGCCTTGACCAGGCCGCGTTCCAGGGCAAAGGGGCCGACCCCGGCGAGGATGTTGCCGCAGTTCTGGCCGTAGTCCACCCGCGGTTCATCCACCACCACCTGGGCAAACAGGTAGTCGACGTCCACGCCGGGGCGCGTCGAAGGCTTGATGATGGCCACCTTGCTGGTCAGCGAGTCGCCGCCGCCGATGCCGTCGATCTGCCGGGCGTCGGGCGAGCCCATGGCCGCCAGCAGCAGGCGGTCGCGGGCGGCGCTGTCGGCGGGCAGGTCGCTGGCCAGGAAGTAGGCACCCTTGGAGGTACCGCCGCGGATCATCAGGCACGGAATTCGACGCTGGGCCACGGTGTCAGTCCTCCAGTTCGCTGGCGTCGTCCACGTAGCGCAGGCCCTTCTCGGCCAGGCGTGGGCGCATGTTGTAGATGTCCAGGCCCAACTCGCCGCTGGCCAGGCGCAGGCGCTTGGCCTCTTCCAGGTCGGCGCGCTTGCGGGCGGCCTCGACCACCGCCGGCAGTTCGGCGCGGCGCACCACCACCACGCCGTCATCGTCGGCCAGCACCACGTCGCCCGGCTCTACCAGCTGGCCGGCGCAGATTACCGGGATGTTCACCGAACCCAGGGTTTCCTTGATGGTGCCCTGGGCGTGCACGGCCCTGGACCACACGTGGAAGCCCATTTCACGCAAAGTGTGGGTGTCGCGCACGCCGGCTTCCAGGATCAGGCCGCGCACGCCGCGGGCCTGCAGCGAGGTGGCCAACAGGTCGCCGAAGTAACCGTCGGTGCAGGGCGAGCTGGGTGCCACCACCAGGATATCACCGGCCTTGCACTGCTCCACGGCGACGTGGAACATCCAGTTGTCGCCCGGCGCCACCAGCACGGTCACTGCCGAGCCGCTGATGGCCACGCCTTGCTGGATGGGGCGCATGAACGGCGCCAGCAGGCCCTTGCGGCCCTGGGCCTCGTGCACGGTGGCCACGCCGTATTGACGCAGTTCGTCGATCAGGGCGCTGTCGGCGCGTTGGATATTGCGCACTACGACGCCAGTCTTTCCTGCGAGGCTCATCCCAGGTTCTCCGTTACGCGAGGGAAGATGCTCTGGTAGCCCTCGCCGTAGATGATGTCTTTCTTGGCGGTGATGCCGATGTTGCGCTTGGCTTGCACGCCGCGTTGCAGGGCTACGCGAGTGTAGTACTCCCACAGGTGTTCCTGGCCGGCCATGCACTGGATGGCGGCGTACTTCTGGTCCCACACCTCGGTGATGTCCAGCAGCACGTCGGGCTTCCACTCGCACTGCTCGGGCTGGTGCGGCTCGAAGCTGTACACCGGCGGTGCACCGACGATTTTCTCGCCCGGCTTGTAGCCTTCGGCCTGGGCGATGATGCGCGCTTCCTGGGCCAGGTGGGTGGCCAGCGGGTGGTCGTAGTTGTAGGGGTCTTTGAGCGAGTGGCTGAGCACGAACTCCGGCTGCACGCGGCGGAACACGTCGGCCAGGCGGAACAGGGTGTCGGTGTCGGCGCGCATCGGGTAGTCGCCGATGTCGAAGAATTCGACGGTGGCGCCCAGCACTTCGGCGGCAGCCTCGGCTTCCTGGCGGCGGCCGGCCTTGACGATTTCCTCGGTCATGCCCGGGCCCTTGCGCCACATTTTCGCTGACTCGCCACGCTCGCCGAACGACAGGCAGACGATGTGCACGGCGTAGCCCTGCTTGGCGTGCAGGGCAATGGCGCCACCGGCGCGCCAGACGAAGTCGGCAGAGTGGGCACTGACCACCAGGGCGGTCTTGTTGGTATTGGCAGACATGGCGGGCTCCTGTGTTGGGAATGGCTTCATCCTGTCACGCAGCCTTGGCGCGGAACATTGCCTTCAGTTAGGCTAGGTATACTTTTTATTTATCGGGACCTGCGCCATGGTCGATGAACTGCCCAACCTGCTACAGGTCCGCGCCTTTGTGCGCGTGGCCGAACATGGCAGCATTTCCCGCGCATCCACGCTCATGTACCGCGCCCAGTCGGTGGTCACCCGGGCCATCCGCGACCTTGAGGTGCGCCTGGACGTGCCGCTGTTCGAGCGCCACGCCAGCGGCATGCTGCTGACCGACCAGGGCAAGCGCGTGCTGGCCCGCGCGCGGCGTACCCTGGCAGAACTGGAGAGCGTGCCGGCGCTGCTGGGCAACGTCGCCGGCCATGCCGCCGAGCCGCTGTACCTGCTGAACGCGCGCCGCCTGGAGCTGTTCATCGCGCTGTGCCAGACCCGCCACATGCAGACCGTGGCCAGCCTCTACGGCCTGACCCAGCCGGCGGTCAGCGCGGCGCTGAAGGTGCTGGAAGGCGGCAGCGGCTGCCTGCTGTTCGAACGCTCGTCCCGCGGGCTGCAACCCACCCGCGCCGCCAGCGAGATCCTCGCGCCGCTGCGCCGGGCCCTGAACGAGCTGCGCCACATCGACGCCGACCTGGCCGCCCTGCGCGGTTCGCTGCAGGGCACGGTCAACGTCGGCGCCCTGCCCCTGGGCCGCAACCGCCTGCTGCCGGCCGCCATCGTCGCGCTCACGGCCCAGCACCCGGGCGTGCGCGTGGCCACCAATGAAAGCCCGTTCGAGCTGCTGGCGTCGGAGTTGCGTGCGGGGGATGTGGATTTTGTCTTCGGCGCCCTGCGCCCGGCAGACTTCGCCAGCGACCTGCACGGCGAGGCGCTGCTGACCGAGGCCATGGTGCTGTTGGCCCGCCGCGATCACCCGCTGCAAGGCAAGGCCATCGGCCCGGCCGACCTGCAGAGCATGCGCTGGGTGCTGCCACGCGCCGGCAGCCCGGCACGCGGGCTGCTGAACAACCAGTTCGCCGCCTGGGGCTTCGACGCGCCGCTGCCGGTGGTGGAAAGCGCTGACCTGGCGATCATCCGGGGCCTGTTACTGGGCTCGGACATGATCGCCGCGGTGTCAGCCCACCAGTTGGGCCACGAGATCGACAGCGGCGAGCTGCAGCCGCTGAACCTTGAGTTGCCGCTGACCGCGCGGCCCATCGGCCTCACCTACCGCAGCGCCGGCCTGCATGCGCCGGCGGCCCAGGCGTTGATGGAGCAGATTCGCGCCGAGGTGGCTCAGCGCTTGCCTGCCACCGAGTAAAGGACCTGCTGGTTGCGGGTCTTCTGGAAGTCTTCCAGCGACAGGCCACGGAAGGCTGCGTAGATGTGCAGGTTGGACACCCCCACCACCGCGCCCAGCTTCTCCAGCAGGAAGAAGATCACGCCGTATTGCAGCAGCCCCAGCCAGTCGCGGCGGCGCACCAGCTCACGCTCTTCCTCGCTCAGCTGCGCCTCTTCGAACAGCGCCTCGGGGTCAGCCAGGAAGCGTTCGCGGAAGGCCGGCACGATCAGCTCGTGCAGGAAGCGGTTGAGGCGGTAGCCCTTGTGGCTGCGCTCCAGGGTGAAGGGGTAGGTGCCGGGCAGGTTTTCCACGCCCTTGAGCTGATGGTCGATGTGCTCGCGGTGGCGCGCCAGCACGTCCACCGGTACGTCGCGGGCCTGGTTTTCCAATACCAGGGTGGCGATGCCGGTCATCGAGGGCAGGTAGTAGCCCTGGTGGCGCTTGATGACGTTGGCCGACAGCGCGCCGCGCATGATCAGCCAGGTAATCACTTCCGAGCCTTCCATGCCGCCCAGCTCGGCATACTCGGCCAGGGTGATGTCGGTGAGGCGCTGCGGGTCGTTCACCAGCAGGTCGAGGAATTGCGCGTCCCACTCCGGGTTGTTGAAGCCGCAGCGCTCGCCGTGCACCTGGTGCGACACGCCGCCGGTGGCCACCACGGCGACCTTGATGTCCTCGGGGAAGCTTTCGATGGCGCGGCGCAGGGCCTGGCCCAGCTTGTAGCAGCGCTTGGCGCTGGGGATAGGGAACTGCAGCACGCCCACGTGCAGCGGCACCACTTGCACCGGCCACTCGGTGTCGAACGGCAGCAACGCCGACATGGGCGAGAACAGGCCGTGGTCCACGGGCTTGTCGCGGAAGAACGACATGTCGAACTCATCTGCCATCAGGCTGCGGCCGATGTGCCGCGACAGCTCGGCGTGGCCACCGATGGCCGGGATGGCGCGCTTGCCACCGCCCTCGTCGGCCACTTCGTAGCGCTCGTCCACGCCCAGGCAGAAGGCCGAGTAGTGGTCGAAGAAGAACGAGGTCACATGGTCATTGAAAATGTAGAACAGCACGTCGGGCTGCTTCTCTTCGAGCCAGGCCTTGATCGGCTCGAAGTCCTTGAAGATCGGCGCCCACGCAGCCTCTTCCTGCTTGTTGTTGTCCACGGCAAAACCGATGGTAGGCGTGTGGGAAACGGCGAGACCGCCAATAATGCGCGCCATGCAAACCTCTGCTCGCTGGAAATGAAATTATTGTGATGAGGCAGGCTACCCCAGGCCTTGGCCAGCGTCGTCTGTGTAATGGTTATAGAGGGGTCGTTTTTATTTATCGCCTGCGCGCATGGTAACTATTAACGCGAACGCTCTGGCCTGCGGCTCCCCATAGGCTTAGCCTTGGCACGCAAATTCGTTTTGTGGGAGCTGGCTTGCCAGCGAGTTTTTATGGCCCCAACAACTCGCTGGCAAGCCAGCTCCCACAAACAGCAGCGTCTACGCCATCTGACAGAGCCCCGCCCCATGACCAGCCTCACCGAGCCCGTGCACATGCAGCACCCCACCATGACCCGCGCCATGGTGGCGCTGTTTGCGTTCTGCTGTGGCGCCATCGTCGCCAATATCTACTACGCCCAGCCGATCATCGAGCTGATCGCCCCGGACATCGGCCTGTCGGCCCACGGCGCCAGCCTGATCGTGTCGCTGACGCAGATCGGCTACGCCGCCGGCATCTTCTTCCTGGTGCCGCTGGCCGACCTGCTGGAAAACCGCAAGCTGATGCTCGCCACCACCCTGCTCGCCACGCTCAGCCTGATCGGCGCGGCGCTGAGCCAGCAGCCCGGTGTATTCCTGGTGGTGTCGCTGCTGATCGGCTTCAGTTCGGTGTCGGTGCAAATGCTGATTCCGCTGGCCGCGCACATGGCCGACGAAAGCTCGCGCGGCCGCGTGGTGGGCAGCATCATGGGTGGCTTGCTGGTGGGCATATTGCTGGCCCGGCCGCTGTCCAGCGTGATCGCCGACCACTTCGGCTGGCGCGCGGTGTTCTACGTCGCCGCCGTGGTGATGGTGGCGATCACCCTGGTGATGGCCCGCACCATCCCCCACCGCCAGCCCGACCACAGCGCCAGCTACGGCCAGTTGCTGGCCTCGCTGGGCACCCTGGTGCGCCGCCATCGGCTGTTGCGCCAGCGCTCGCTGTACCAGGGCATGATGTTCGCCACCTTCAGCCTGTTCTGGACTGCGGTGCCACTGGAGTTGTCGCGGGTACACGGCCTGAGCCAGAGCCAGATCGCCATTTTCGCCCTGGTGGGGGCCATCGGCGCCATAGCCGCACCCATCGCCGGGCGCCTGGCCGATGCCGGCCACACCCGTCGCGCCTCGCTGGTGGCCATGGTGCTGGCGCCGCTGAGCTTCACCACCGCCCTGCTGCTGCCCGGTTACGCCGTAATTGCCCTGGCCCTGACCGGGGTGCTGCTGGACTTCGCCGTGCAGATGAACATGGTGCTGGGCCAGCGCATCATCTACAGCCTGGACGCCAGCAGCCGCGCCCGCCTGAACGCGCTGTACGTGACCAGCATCTTCGTCGGCGGCGCGGTGGGCTCGGCCATCGCCAGCAGCCTGTACGAGGCAGGCGGCTGGGCGTTGATCGTCAAGGTGGGGTGTGCGATTCCGCTGGTAGGCCTGCTGGCCTTCCTGTGGAACAGCCGGTTCAAGGCAGCAGAATGACCTTCTGGCTGCTGCCGCCGTTGACGTCGGCGTAGGCCGCCAGGCCGTCGGCCAGCGGCACTTCCAGCAGGTCCACGGGCAACGGCAGGGTGCCGTTGTCGAAGTGCTGGCCGAACTGTTCGAGCATGCGTGCGCAGGCGGCGCAGTTGTACAGCAGGCTGTTGACGCCCACCAGCACGCCACCCTTGCGGTACAGGCCCAGCGCCGGGAATTCCACCAGGCCGTTGACCGGCGCGGCGATGATGGCGATGCGGCCAAAGGTGGCCAGCGCGCCGACCGCGGCCGGCAGCCAGAAGCCGGTGGTGTCGAAGATCACCTCGGCGCCGCCGGGGAATACCGCTTCCACCTGGGCCGCCAGGGTCTCGGCCTGGTCCAGCAGAATCACTTCATAACCCTGCGCCTGCAGCGCCTTGGCCTGCTCCGGGCGGCGCACGGCGGCCAGCACCTGGGCGCCGCGCACCCGGGCCAGGGCCATGGCGGCGGTGCCTACCGCGCCGTTGGCACCCAGCACCAGGAAACGCGTGCCCTGGGTAACCTGGCTGCGCTCCACCGCATCCCACGCCGTGGTGTAGGGCACGCCCAGGCTGGCGGCCTGGGTGAAGCTCAAGGCCTTGGGCTTGAGTGCCACGCCATCGGCGGGCACGGTCAGGTACTGGGCATGGCTGCCGTCGTGCTTGAAGCCCAGGTCGCTGCCGGTGCCCCACACGTCCTGCCCCAGCAGGTGCTGCGGGCCTTCGATGACCACGCCGGCGAAATCGCGGCCCGGCACCCGTGGCAGCGTGGTATAGGGGAAGCGTCCGAGCACGTTCTTGACGTCGCTGGGGTTCAGGCCGGCGGCCTTGACCTGCACCAGCACCTGGCCCTGCACGGGCACCGGGTTGGGCAGTTGGACGACGTTCAGGTTGGCCAGATCACCGGTGCGGTTGAATTGCAGCGCTTTCATGGGGTACTCCCTGGGGTTGATGCCCGGCAGTCTATGGCCGATGGGACCGGGGTACCGGTCAAGCGCTTCATCCTGCCGGCCATAACGTTTCCCGAACCCCGCGTGATGGGGTGAACTGGGAGGGCGCCACACCCAGGGCGCGCTTGAACATGTCGCTGAAGCTGCTGGGCGAATAGCCCATGGTGCGGGCAATGGTGCTCACCGGCACGCCCTGGATCAGCTCGGCCGCCGCCGTGGCCAGTTGCACCTGGCGGCGCCATTCGGCGAAGCCCATGCCCAGGCTGGCCTGGAACAGCCGCGCCAGGGTGCGCACGCTGGCACCGGCGCTGGCGGCATGCTGCTCGAAAGAGACGTCCAGCGATGGCTGGGCCATCACCGCCTGGCACAGGTTCATCAGCCGCCGGTCGGTGCAGTCCGGCAGCGGCACGCGCATGGCGCTGCGGCGTGCCTTGTGCAGCTCCAGCACTGCCAGTTGCGCCAGCGCCTGGTAGTAATCGCCCTGGCGTTCCGCCTCATGGGCCACCAGGGTCAGGATCAGCTCGCGCAGCAGGCTGCCCACCTCCAGCACCTGCACATGGCTGTCGAGCGTGGCGGCGATGGCCGGGCGCAGGTAGATATTGCGCATCTGCAGGTCGGTCACCACGCGAATGCCATGGGGCACGCCGGGCGGCAGCCATACCGCGCGCTGCGGCGGCACCACCAGCGCCTCGGCCGGCGTTTCCACCCACATCACCCCGCTGACCGCGTACAGCAGCTGCCCCCACGCATGCTCGTGGGGCTCTACGAACAGCCCGCGCGGGTAGGTACGGGCCAAGGGCTGCACGGGTATTTCGGTGTTGCTGAGGTCTGGCGGGGTGGCGATGGCCATGGCGGTGCTGACGCAGAAAGACTAGGCCCATAGGGTAACCATCTGCCCCGGCGGCGGCCAGTAGCCCTTTGGCGGGTAGCCGCGCAGATGAATAATTCTTAACCTTTACAGGTAGATAGTGCGACAGCCCGTCGCAGAGCGTTTAAGCGACCGATCATCGAACCAGTTCGTACATTTCGGCTTGACCCTGGGTAGCGGCTTCAATAGCCTGCCGGGCAACAACTACAAAGACGAGAATCACCCCATGCCTGATAACAACTCGGGCGCAGTGACGATCGCCGCCGCGACTCGTTCCGCTGCTGCCTCTGCCGTGCGCCCCAGCCGTGCCCGCTTTGTGATTTTGACCCTGCTGGCGGTCGGTACCATCATCAACTACCTGGACCGCAGCATCCTGGGGATTGCCGCCCCGACCATGACCGGCGAACTGGGCATCGACCCGGCGCTGATGGGCGTGATGTTCTCCGCCTTCGCCTGGAGCTACGTGCTGGCCCAGGTACCTGGCGGCGCCCTGCTGGACCGCTTCGGCAGCGGCAAGACCTACTTCGTCGCCGCCAGCGCCTGGTCGCTGACCACCCTGCTGCACGGCCTGGTGAACGGCTTCGGTTCGCTGATTGGCCTGCGCCTGCTGCTGGGCGTGAGCGAAGCCACCTGCTTCCCCACCAACAGCCGCGTGGTCGCCACCTGGTTCCCGCAGCAGGAGCGCGCCCGCGCCACCAGCATCTACACCGTCGGCGAATACATCGGCCTGGCCTTCCTCAGCCCGCTGCTGTTCATGCTGCTGGCCCATTACGGCTGGCGCTCGCTGTTCGTGCTGACCGGCGTCATCGGTCTGATCTTCGCGCTGGTGTGGAAAATGCGCTACCGCGAGCCGCACGAGTGCACCAGCGTCAACCAGGCAGAACTGGACTACATCGAAGCCGGTGGCGGCCTGGCGCCGAAAGAGCAGAAGAAAACCCCGTTCTCGTGGGCCAGCCTGCGCAAGCTGCTGGGCTACCGGCAGATCTGGGGCGCGTGCCTGGGCCAGTTCGCCGGCAACGCCACCTTGGTATTCTTCCTGACCTGGTTCCCTACCTACCTGTCCACCGAGCGCCACATGGGCTGGATGAAGATGGGCTTCTTCGCCGTGTTGCCGTTCATTGCCGCCGGCTGCGGCGTGATGCTGGGCGGCTGGTTCTCCGACCGCCTGATCCAGCGCACCGGCAACGCCAGCCTGGGCCGCAAGCTGCCGATCATCGCCGGCCTGCTGATGGCCAGCTGCATCGTGCTGGCCAACTTCGTCGAAAGCGACCAGGCGGTGATCGCCATCCTGTCCATCGCCTTCTTCGGCCAAGGCATGGTCGGCCTGGGCTGGACGGTGATCTCCGACATCGCCCCGAAAAAGCTCATCGGCCTGACCGCCGGCGTGTTCAACCTGGTGACCGGCATGGCCGGCATCATCACCCCGCTGGTGATCGGCTTCATCGTCTCCAGCAGCGGCTCGTTCACCGGTGCGCTGTGGTTCATCGGCGCGGTGGCCCTGGCGGGTGCGCTGGCGTATCTGTTCCTGCTGGGTGAGGTGAAACGCCTGGAAGTCTAACCCCCGTAGCAGCGGCCGCAGGCCGCGTCAGACCACACCGCGCAGGATCTGGCATTCTGCGGTTTACCAAACGCCGATAGGTACCAGCTTCTCTTCCTCAGGCTCGCCATAGCGGAAGCG